>CAZIXH010000127.1:0-2765 GCA_964543055.1 uncultured bacterium | reverse complement strand
CGGCCAGGCGTGTAGGGCGTTGGGGTAGCGCGGCAGCAGGTCGTCGGTGTAGAGCGCCCGCCCCGTCACGTGCTCGCGGGCCGACTCGTGGGGAATGGCCCTGCCCACCACCTTCATACGGGCACCTCCTGGGTCTCGGTGTAGAACTTCCAGAGCAGGTTGCCCAGCATGGCAGTTCGGTAGGCCGCACTCCCCCGGTGGTCGTCAATCGGTTTGAACTCCGCTTTGAGAACCTGTACGGCTTTGCGGAGGCTGGACTCGTCCCAGCGCTGGCCCAGCAAAACCGCCTCGGTCTGGTAGGCCCGTACCGGCGTGGCCGCCACGCCCCCCAGGCCAATCCGGATAGCCCCCACGACGCCATTACTTGTGCGCCGCAGCGCAATCCCCATGGCCACGGTCGAGATGTCGTCCATGGGGCGCTTGGAGACCTTGTAAAAGCGCGACTCTGGCAAGAGTGGCAGGGGAATCCGCACCGCCTTGATCAGCTCCCCCGGCTGCAAGACGGTCTGCCGGTACCCGGTAAAGAAGTGTTCCAGCTCCACCACCCGCTCGCCCTCCGCGCTCACCAGCACCACCGAGGCCCCCAGGGCCAGCAATACCGGCGGCGAGTCGCCGATGGGCGAGGCCGTGCCCAGGTTGCCCCCCAGGGTCGCGCGGTTGCGAATCAGCCTCGAGGCAAATAGCGGAAACCACTCCGCCAGCAGCGGAATGCGCCCCTGTAGCCAGCGCTCGGCCTCGGACAGGGTGACCCCTGCGCCTATCTCGACATATTCGTCCGTCCAGGAGAGGGTCTGAAGCTCGGGGATGTGGCCCAGGTCTATCTGCACCGGGGCCCGGGCAAAGCGCTGGTTAACCTCCACCACCCAGTCGGTACCGCCGGCGACCAGCTTGGCGGAGGGGTGCTGGGCTTGAATCTGGAAAAGTTCGTTAAGCGAGACCGGGCGGTAAAAGCGTTGCGGTTGGGGGGCTTTAGGGCTGTACTCCAGCGATTCCACCACTTGCGCAGGCTGCGCGAGCCGCTGGGCCAGGGGGTCTTGCGGAGCAGGTTGCCCCAGTGAATAAGCGGCGTCTTGGATGGGTCGGTAGCCGGTGCAACGGCAGAGGTTGCCCGAGAGGGCCTCGAGGTCGAACTGCTCACGACCCTTTCGGTAATACTCCGCCGCCATGCTCACCACAAAACCCGGCGTGCAGTAGCCGCACTGCGAACCCCCCTGGAGCATGGCTTCCTGTACCGGGTGGAGCGCCTTCCCTTGGGCCAGCCCCTCCACCGTCCAGACCTCCTGACCCGCCAGGCTCGGAAGCAGCAGCAAACAACCATTGACGGCCTCGAGGCGGGAACCCGAGCCATCGGGCCGCACCAGCAACACCGCACAGGCCCCACACTCCCCCTCAGCGCAGCCCTCCTTGCTGCCCGTCAGGCCCTGTTGGCGCAGCCAGGAGAGCACGGTGGTATGCGGGTCTACCCCTGCAACCTGCACCTTCCGCCCATTCAACCAAAAGTTGATTCCATCCACCCAAGCCCTCCTGGACTTCACTTACCTATGGTTGTTTATTGTACAACCCACACCCAGAACAGAAGTGTGGGCGTTCAGGCCCTTACGGGCACAATCGTAGAGGGTTGGACGGATACCAGATTTGGTTTTGTCGCCGAACGGCAGCGCCTACGACCCAAGGATCATCGAATCCAACAACGAATACCCGTGTCATTCCGAGGAGGCGTTAGCCGACGAGGAATCTGGTACGGCGCAAGGCTCGTGATTGTTGGGGATGGTAACGCATCAGATTCCTCGCTACGCTCGGAATGACACTTTTGACTGGATTTTTGTGCCCTTCGCACCACCGTTCTGGGAGCATAATTTTCTAGCACAGCCTGGATTCATCTCTAGACCTAATACGGGCGCAACATAACCCGACTGTAGAGAGACGCTTTGTTCGCCGACCGCTAACGACTGCTTATCCAGACCACTCAGTCGCCCAGCGTCAGCGGGTCTTCCTTGGCGCTGCCTTTATCCTCGGCCAGCGAGAGCTTGGCCAGGGTGAGCGCCAGCACGTAGGTGCCTCGGGCAATGTCCTCGGGCGAGGCATACTCGTCCGGGCGGTGGCTAACCCCTTCCCGGCAGGGAATGAAGAGCATGGCGGTAGGCGCGATGCGGGCCATGAACAAAGAGTCGTGGTAGGCCCGGCTGACCATCAGTTTGAATTTCACCCCGGCGTCACCACAGGCGGCTACCAGCGCTCTCAGCACTTCCGAGCCCGATTTGGCGGGAGGGTCTATGTTGATGATCTCCACACTGTACTTGATTTCCCGGCGGGTGCAGACCTGCTCGACCCCCTGAATGATGTTGCGAATCACCTGGTCGCGGCGGGATTGTTCCACATCGCGCACGTCAATCTCGAGCTTGACCCGGCTGGGTACGCTGTTCACCGCGTTGGGATAGACCTCGCAGAAGCCGGTGGTGGCTACGGTGTTGATGCTGCCGCTGTTCTTAGCAAAGGCTTCCACCCCCAGGATCTGTCTCTAATAAAATTTTGAGCCGGCCAAGGATTACCACGTTGTGTACTCCGGGGTTCGCGAATCAATTAAAAAAAAAAACCACGTGGAGTCAGTTCGGATGGCTGCACCTGGGCTAGAACAAGAGAGGCCCAACGCAGACTACTATAAAAACTAGTCGTCAGAGCAGCTTACAGCAGCGGAGCATAGATCAATCTCGCGGGCGGACAAAACGATAATAAGATGTATCGAGCGAAGAGCGTGATCTGACAGA
>CAZIXH010000126.1:0-6453 GCA_964543055.1 uncultured bacterium | reverse complement strand
TTCCAGGTCTGCGGCGATGGTGTTCATGTTTGTCCAAAATATCACTTTCGTCGTGTTGCTGGGCCGGCCGAGGCCAGTTCAGGTTTCGTCTGAAAGCATTTTGAGGATGTGCTGTGCAAGGTGCTCGTTTATCTCGCGATGCCTTGGGATGGGCTGCGACACTTTGGTACGAGGATTTTGGTACCAGTCGTGGTTACCCCCGTGCCGAATGAACAAGCAGCCCATTTCCTCCAGCCTTCGAATCAGGTCTCTTCGCTTCACGCAACCCCAAGCTCGTTCATTCGGCTCACGCAACCTCGAGCTCGGCCACCCGGCGTACATTGGGAATCTGCCCGCTGGTGAGCTCTTTGTACAGGTCAACCAGGTTCTCTCTGAGTTCTGCCTCAGACCGACCCTGGGTCCAGTAATCCGGGAATTCCTCCAGGTAGCCCAGCCACAGGTCGTCTTCCTGCCAGTAGACGTATTTTTGCTTAACCATACCCCCATTCTAGCTCAGGCCTCACTCGATGCGGCCCTCATGACAGCGATGATACAGGCGGCATCAGACCTGTAGGCTCATAGGTCGCCATCACCACCCCGGTGCTCGAGACCACACTGCTCACCAGCCTATAGCTCCCCGGCGGGGTCCCCTCGCCAAAAAGCCGCTTGCCCCGACCCAGCACCACCGGAAAGGTCTGCAAAATCAGCCGATCCAGCAAGCCCGCCGCCAGCAGTTGGGGGTAGAGCGTCGAACTCCCCTGCACCAGCAGGTCGGGGCCATGGCTGGCCTTGAGTTCTCGCACCGCCTCCAGGCCGTTCAAACGGTGGCTGTTGTGCCAGGGTAGGCTCAGGTCGCGGCTCGAGAGCACCCACTTGGCCGTGGGGTTGAACCGCGCCGCGATGGGGTTGTCCGGGGGCACCTGGGGCCAGTAGGCCGCAAAAATGTCGTAGGTTTTGCGCCCCAGCAACAGCTCGTAGGGCGGCCCCAGCAGGTAGCCCCGCACCACCTCGCGGGTGATATCGTCGGAATGCGCCCAAATCCAACCCCCCAGCCCAAACCCACCACTCGAATCTTCCTCTGGCCCGCCGGGGGCTTGCATCACCCCGTCCAGCGAGACAAACACGGCTCCGATAATTTTTCGCATTATGCCGACTTTACGCCATCACCTCTTCCGGATGATGCTTGTTCCAGTACCGCACCAGCCCATCCACGCTCATCCAGGAGGGGTCGGCAAACTCATATTCCTGCACCTCTTCGTCGGAGAGGCCCGCAGCCCGCAGGGTAGCAGCCACGTAGGCTTCAAATTCGGGGACAATCTGCTCGCGGGTTTTGCCGGCCTTGAGGCGCTCTTTCATCCAGTCGGCCCACTCCAGCAGTTTGGCTTCCAGAGCGCTTAGGTGAGGCCCCACGTCCTCGGTCTCGCCAAAGTGGGTCAGGTAGAGCTTGCGGGGGTTCAGGGCGCGGATTCTAGCAAGGGAGGCCAGCCAGGTTTCGATGTGAATCTCCGGCGGGGGGCAGGGCGGTAGTACCGGGCCGCGCCCGATCTTCACCCCCGTCACGTCGCCCCCAATCAGCTCATTGCCAATCAAAAAAGCGTGGTGGTGGTAGGCGTGGCCGGGGGTCTCGAGGGCCTGTATGGTCGCCTCGCCAACCTGCACGGTGTCGCCATCCTGCAAAATTTCAATCTGGCCCTCCGGGACGTAGCCCATCTGGCCCCAGAGAGCTTCCATCTGGTCGCCGTAGATGCGCGTGGCCGAGGCCCAGAGCTTGCTGGGGTCTACCAGGTGGGGCGCCCCCTTGGGATGAACGTAGATGGTAGCCCCACGCTCAGCCAGGCGCCAGGCCGCGCCCGCATGGTCGAGGTGGATGTGGGTCACGAACACATGCCGAACATCGGAGGCCGCGTAGCCCAGCGTATTGAGGCCATCCAGCAGCACCGAGAAGCGCGACTCCGGCCCGGTCTCAAATAGCACCGGCCCCGCCTGGGTTTCCAGCACAAATGAGGCAATCACCCTGGGAGCCCGGTCGTGCAGGTCAAGGATGTGGATCACAGGGCTATTTTACGCAAGCCCCACATATACTCGCAAAGTAGTCCCCTATCGCGCTCTTCACGGATTGGGCTTTCAGCCTTTAGCCTTCCGCTTGGGGCTAGCTCCAGATCCCCGCAAAGCCGTCCAGAATCCGGGCGATGTGCCGCGCGGCGTTGTGGAAGTCCTGGAGGCGGATATTTTCGTTGGGGGCGTGGGTGCGGTTGGTAATGCCAAAGCCCACCCCAGCATCAATCACCGGGATGCCCAGGGGCCTGGCAAAGGCATACACGGGCGAGCTGCCGCCGGTGAGGGGGATGAGCTGGTAGGGTTTCTGGTAGACCTCCTCGCCCGCCCTGGCCGCCAGCCGCACCAGGGGGTGGTCGGCCTCCGATTTGGCGGGGAACATGTAGTCGGTATAGGTGATGCGCACGTCGGTAAAGCCCTCGGCGTCGAGGTGGGCGCGCAGCTTTTTCAGGATGTCGGTGGGGTCCTGGTCGGGTACCAGGCGGAAGTCCAGCTTGGCCGAGGCTTTGGCCGGGATGACGGTCTTGTTGCCGGGACCCTGGTAGCCAGTGGTAATGCCCTGGATGTTGCAGGTGGGGTTGAAAACGGCCTTTTTGAGCTCGAAGCCGGTAAGCCCCCCCACAAAACCCCGCACCTCGAAGGTCTCACGCAGGTACTGCTCATTGTCGGGCAGGCGGCGGAACAACTCCAGATCCAGTTCCGAGATGGGCTTTACATCGTCGTAGAAGCCGGGAATCAGGATGTGTTCGTTTTCGTCCTTGAGCGAGGCCAGCACCCGCACCATGCGCCAGGCCGCACTCGGCAGGATGTGGGCGCTGCCGGAGTGGGCATCGCGCGAGAGGGTCTGGACTTCCAGCTCCACCGCCAGAATCCCCCGCCGCCCGAGCGAGGTGCCGGGCCGCTCTTCGAAGTCTATGCCGCCTTCCTCCCAGATGGCTCCGTCGCATCTGAGCAGGTCCAGGTGGTCTTGCACGAACCGGGCAATGCCGGGGCTGCCAACCTCCTCGTTGCCCTCCACCACAAACAGCACCCCACAGGGCAACTCGCCTCCATGCGCGGCCCGCACCGCGTCCACCGCCGCCACGCGGGCCATAAACTCGCCTTTGTCGTCCTTGGCGCCCCGGGCATAGAGCTTGCCCTCCCGGATTTGCGGCTCGAAGGGGGGCGAGTCCCAGAGTTCTAAAGGCTCGGGGGGCTGTACATCGTAGTGGTTGTAAAAGAGCAGGGTGCGCTCGGATCGGCCCCTGGCCCGGCCCACAATGACCGGGTTGCCGTAGCCCTCGATTTTCCAGGTCTGGAAGCCGTGTTGCTGTAAGGTCTGCTCCACCAGGCCGGCACAGGCTTCCACGCCCTCGCCCGTGGCCGACACGCTCGGCTGGGCACAGAGCCGGATGGTTTCCTGCAGGTAGGCCTCGAGGTTTTCTTGCAAGAAGCGGTCTATGGCGCTGGACATGGCTAGAATATACGCCGCAGCAGCACGAAATGCGAACACAGTGGAAGTCGCTCTTTAGGCGACGATAGACCCTCGGCTCCTTGCCATCCACTACCCTCCCCTAATCGAGCAGACGCGGGTCAAGCCAGAGTTCTTGGGGTTCGCCAAACCGTACCTCAGTCATGGCCGGATGTCTGGGGTTGAGCAACAAGTTGAACTCGCTGGGAACCACTGCCGAAGGCACCTTGAGCGCCAGAGAACGCAAGCTCTGCGCCCACTCGCTGCCGAGTTGCTGGGTGGATGCTGGATACGGCTCGGGCAGCTGCTGCCAGTCCGGTGGCAACTGCTGCAAAGTTTCAATGTGCCCATCAGGAACCTCGATTTCGATGGACACAAAAGCAGTCAGATAAGCCCGTTCGTTGACGTGTACCAGTATTTCCAGGATTCCGGTGGCCAGGCTGCCCGCCAGATACACCACCGGAACCCCATTCTGGTTCCAGCGGCCCGGGCTACGGGCTGCGCCCTCGCCGGTGAAGGCTGCGTGGGCATACTTGCGCGAGGTGATTCTCCAGGCCTTCATGTCACCAGGCCATCTTCCAAGCGTCCCAGCAGATGCTCGACCGCTCTGAAGCCAGGCTCGGTGTCGAGGTAGCGTAGCGGACTGGCGTTGTGTAAAAACACCTTGGGGCTGCTCATCCAGCTTGCTGCCAGTTTTGCAGAGCCGAAGAGTTCCTCCGTCCGCCGGAGCAAATAAATCACTTTGTACAGACGATTGGATTGCTCCCGGTTCAAGCGCCCCAAACCCTTGTAGCGGTGTGCGCTGCTGCGTGGGATACCCGCCGCTTCCAGGATGTCCTGCTGGTTAAGACCGTATCGCTGGGCAATTTCACCAATCAGCTGGGCCGGCAAACCCTCCCGCACGCTGGCCACATCGTGGGGAGAAAAATCAAAGCGAAGCTCGAGGGTGGTTCCCATATAGAACATAATAGCGTTCTATTTGGGAACAGTCAAAATCGAAGCGTGTCCCCAAACCCTCACTGCAAGGCGGCCTAGGCTTTGTATTCTTTGAATTGCTCGCGGAATTGCTCGCGCAGCCTGGACTTCAGGAACTTACCCGTGCTGGTGCGGGGAATTTCGTCCACAAACACGTAGGCATCGGGCAGCCACCACTTGGCAAACTTGGGCTCGAGGAAGGCCCGCAGCTCTTCGGGAGTGGCGCTGGCCCCCTCCTTCAGCACAATGGCGGCCAGGGGGCGTTCATCCCACTTGGGGTCGGGAATGGCAATAACGGCGGCCTCCTTCACCGCCGGGTGGGCCATCAGGGCGTTCTCGAGGTCAATCGAGCTAATCCACTCGCCCCCGGACTTGATCAGGTCTTTGGTGCGGTCAGCGATGCGAATGTAGCCCTCGGGGTCAATGGCCACCACGTCGCCCGTGCGGAACCAGCCGTCCGGGGTCCACTTGTCCGACTCTTCCTCGAGGTTGTAGTAGCTTTGCGCCACCCAGGGTCCGCGCACCTGCAACTCTCCCAGCGACTGCCCATCCCAGGGCACCTCGCCCTGCTCGCCCACCGCCCGGATCTCCACCAGGGGGGTGGGTACACCCTGCTTGGCCCGGTAGCGGTACTCCACTTCGGCATCTCCACGCAAGTGGCGTTTGAGGCGGCTGGTAGTGCCCAGGGGGCTCATCTCGGTCATGCCCCAGGCGTGCAGTACCTTCAAACCAAAGCGGTCGAAGGCCCGAATCATGGCTTCGGGGGCTGCCGAGCCGCCCACCACCATCTCCATGGGTTCCAGCTTCCAGCGCCCGGGCTCCTTTTGCAGCGCCTGCAAGACCCCCAGCCAGATGGTCGGCACGCCGGCGGTTTTGGTGACTTTCTCCGATTCATACAGGTTCAGCAAACTCTCGGCGTCCAGGTGCGGCCCCGGCATCACCAGCTTGCTGCCTGTCATTACCCCGGTAAAAGGCAGCCCCCAGGCCAGCACATGAAACATGGGCACCACCGGCAGCAGCACATCGGTACTGGCCAGGTTCAGCGCATCCGGCAGGGCCGAACCCAGGCTATGCAGCACAATCGAGCGGTGCGAGTACACCACCCCCTTGGGCTTTCCGGTGGTGCCGGAGGTGTAGCACATCCCGGCGGCATCGCGCTCGTCGAGGCTGGGGTAGGCAAAACCGGGGTCGCCGGAGGCCAGGAAGTCTTCGTAGCTTTCCAGGCCCTCGGGCACCGGCTGGCCCGAGAGGGGCACCACCAGCACCCGCTCGAGCTTTACATGTGCCTTGACGGCCTCGTAGAGCTTGAGGAGCACATCGTCCACAATCAGGATTTTGTCCTGGGCGTGGTTGATGATGTAGGCAATATCGGAGGGGTGCAGCCGCAGGTTAAGGGGGTGCAAGACCCCCCCGGCCACCGGGACGCCAAAGTAGGCCTCGAGGTGCGCGTAGGTATTCCAGGAGAGGGTGGCCACCCGATCCCCCTTCTGCAAGCCCGCCTTCTGCAAGGCCGAGGCCAGCTGGCGCGAGCGCCGGTAAAAATCGCCAAAGGTGTAGCGGTGGAGCGACTTATCGGGCAGCCGGGTCACGATCTCTTCCCTGGGAAACAGACTGCCGGCCCGCTCGAGGAGGTGAACCAGGGTTAGCGGAAAATCCATCATGGTGGACTGCATAGGCTTCTCCTTTGCTTTGGCTTCGATGGTACGGCCTGGGTCGTAACAAAAGTATAGAGCGCTCTTCACATATTTTGAACCATCCGAATATGGGAAAGCTTCGTCCTGAACAGAACAGTGGCCGCCGGGATGGGCGGCCACGTCTGTGAAGTGCGCGATAGAAACTTGACCCACTCAATGTGACGCACAAAAGCCCTCCTCGAGGGCTCGAGGAGGGCTTTCAAGGCCAAAGCTATCCGCTATGCGCCGTTAGCTATCGGCCTAGAAGACAAAAAAGGCCGGCACGTACTCGAAGGCGTTGCCCCCCCGGCGCACGTTACC
>CAZIXH010000125.1:0-6575 GCA_964543055.1 uncultured bacterium | reverse complement strand
TGGGAAGTGAAGCATGCATTTAGCGACCCAGCGCCACCAGCAAAGCCAGCAACCCACCCGGCAGTAGCCCCAGCGCCACGTATAGGCCCAGTCCCCTCGCGCTAAAAGACAGCGCGGTTTTGAACAGGGTGTTGCTCAAAGCGGCCATCAGAATGGCAATGGAGGCTACCTGCAAGGCCAACTGCCCATTGCCCGATAGACGAGCCAGCGAGAGTGAGATGGCGTCCACATCGGCCACCCCCGAAAGGGCGCTCACCACATAAACCCCCGCACTCCCGAAGACCTCGAGGCCCACCTTGGTCAGCAGCTTGACCAGCGCATAGACCCCGGCAAAGAGCAAAGCGCTCTGGAGTTGTACGGGGTTTTGCACGGGTACACTTTCCGACACATCCCGGTCCCGACGGGCCAGCCAGGCCGCCGTTAGCAATCCCCATAGCAGCCACACCAGGATCGGGAGCCAGAGCACCTGCAAGAGGGCGGGCGCCGTGGCGCTCCAGACCAAAATCCGCCCCAACATCATCTGGGAGGACAGCACGGCCCCACTAGCCCAGAGCGGGTTCTGGCTGGGGTTTGCACGGCTCTGGGCCACCATCGAGAGGGTGACGGCAGTGGACGAGACCAGGCCCCCCAACAAGGCCGCTGCCCACAAGCCTTTGGAGCCCAGCAAGCGCAGGGCCAGATAACCCACAAAGTTGACCCCCGCCACCAGCAAGACCACCTGCCAGATTTCGCGGGGGTTCCAGACCCCATAGGGGCCATAGTTGGCATCGGGAAGCAGGGGGTAGACCACCCCCAGCAGCAGGGCCAACAACACCGCCGCCTCGACCTCGCTCCGCTCGATACCGCCTGCAAAAGCATGCAGCTCGTCGTGGAAGGCCAGGAACCCCAGCAACAAGGCCCCCGCAAACAGGGCCGGCAGCACGGTGCCCAGACCGCACAACACCCCCAGCACATACACGGTCAGGGCAGCCACCTGGCTGGTGGCATCGCGGCTGTTTTTGAGCGAGTACACCGCCAGGCCTGCCACTGCCAGGAGCCCCGCCGCCGGTAACCACAGGTTTGGCCCTAGGGCGCTCACCCCGCCCAGCAATCCCAGCAGGGTGAAGGTACGCACCCCCCCAATAGCCGAGCCCTGACGCTCCACCTTGGCACGCTCGCGCTCGAGGCCCACCGCAAACCCAATCAGGGTGGCGGCCAGCAAATGCCACAGCAACGCTTGCACTTTTTTACACTACTACTTTTGCGGGAGGACAAAGCCCCTGCTGCTGGCTATTAATCGAAACTGTGGGAAAGCGGCTTCGGGGATCTTCCCCATCTCGTGACCCTTCTTTTGGGGGGCTGGAACGGGTTGTGCTGTATGTGCCCGACCTCGAGGCAGCCCTGGCCTGGTATCAGAGCCTGGGTTTGCAATTGCTATCGCGTAAGTTGCAAGGGCAGGAGTCTGAACCATTCGAGACCGCCAGGCTGCGTTTTCCTGATGGCAAGAGCCAACTCGAGTTGCACACCCAGCCCACCAGGCAGTTCACCGATCTGGTGGTGCGCGTGAAGGATGTGCGAACCCTGTACCGACAACTCCAACACCAAACCTCCTGGGTTGGTTACAAACCCCCCGCCCCACCGAGCAGGGCTGGGAGGCGGTGGTTCGCACCCCCGACAAAAATATCTGGGTGTTGGTCAGCGGGCCTGATTCGGCAGAGGGAGCTCCGCCTGCACCGTAGTACCTGCACCAGGACTGCTTTCTATCCAGAAGCGACCCCCCAGGCGCACGATGCGCTCACGCATGGAAACCAGGCCCAGATGGCCCGGATAATCGCGCTGCTTGTCAAACCCCACCCCATCGTCACGGATCTCGAGCCGCACCATGCCGTTTTCCGGGTGCAAGCGCAGGTGAACCTTGCGGGCCTTGGCGTGCTTGACAACGTTGTTAAGGGCTTCCTGGGCCACCCGGTAGAGGGCTTCTTTGGCTTCCAGGCTCAGGGCCGGCTCGGGGCCCAGGTGGGTCTCGAGGTAGAGGCCATGCCGTGCGCGCAGGGCGGCGACTTGTTTGGATAAAGCCGCGACCAGCCCTTCTTGCTGAAGCGACTCTGGGCGCAACTCGAAGATCAGGGCCCGCATCTCGGCGGTAGCAGCTTCGGCCAGGTTCATCACGAAGTCCAGGGCTGCGGGGGCCTGTTCGGGGTTGCGGGCCAGTTGGGTTTTGGCGGTGCGTACCCCCAGCACAATACCGTAGATGGCCTGTGAAACCGAGTCGTGCAGGTTACGGGCCAGTTTCTGGCGCTCCTCGAGGGCCGCCTTGCCCTGGGCCTCGGCGTAGAGGCGGGCATTGCGAATGGCTACGGCGGCCCGCCGGGCCAGCGAGGTAAAAGCCCGCTGCTCCTCGGGGCCCAGGGTGTGGGGGTGCAGGTTATCGATACTGAAAACCCCAAACACCTCGCCTTCAAGGCGAATCGGGATGTGCATGAAGGCCCGGATGCCCTCGGGGTCGGTCACGTGCCGGGCTACCCGTTCATCCTGGTGGGT
This sequence comes from uncultured bacterium, assembly GCA_964543055.1. Taxonomy (GTDB): domain Bacteria; phylum Deinococcota; class Deinococci; order Deinococcales; family Thermaceae; genus Meiothermus. Next base: position 4,055 of record CAZIXH010000125.1, on the reverse strand, counting down.
GTCCTGTACCACCACCGTCTCACCGCTCTGGGCCGCGTGGGCCAGCAGGCCGCGCCCGGCATACTCGTTCATGACCTGCACGAACTGTGAGGTAAACCCTCGCTGGGCGCGGGTAATGAGGTGCTGGTGGGTTTCATCCCAGATCAGGATGCAGCTTTTGTCGGCCCCCAGCAGGTCCACACACACATCTACCAGCGCCTGCAAGACTTCATCGAGCTCGAGGGAGGCATAGAGCTTTTCGTCGGCCTGGTAGAGCGCTTCAAGGCGACGCAGGGTCTGGCGGGTCTCGGTGAGGTCGTGGGCTATGGCCGCTCCATACATCTGGCCCTCAATGTCCAGATACAGGATGGAGTAGCGCACATAACGCCAGCTTCCATCCTTTCGTACCAGGGCTATCTCGAAGATACCCGGCAGGGCGGTGCGGTTCTGCTGGACGCGCTCGGCCACCCATGCGCGGTAGGGCGGCGCAATCCAGTCCAGGATGTCCCTGGCTTGCAGCTCCTCCAGGCTATAACCCAGCAAGTCCTGGGCCGCCTGGTTGGCGTACACCAGCTTGCGCGCTTCCGAGGCAATCAGGATCGCATCGCGGGTTGCCTCTAAAAACCCCGCGAGGGTCCTGGAGTCGAGCCGGTGCAGAAAGTCACTCAAGCCCGATCAGTCCCTCCCGAATGGCGAACAAAGCCGCCTGGGTGCGTGAGGACAGCCCCAGCTTGGACAGCAGATTGGAAACGTGGGTCTTGACGGTCAGCTCGGATAGCTCGAGCTGCTGGGCAATGCGCTTGTTGGACAGCCCGCGCCCCACCAGCCGCAGGATTTCGGTCTCCCTGGGGGTCAGGGTCTCGCGCATTTCGGCGGTGCGTACCTCCTGGGCCAGCCGTTTGGCGGCCTCGGGATGCAGCCGCACCTCACCCCGGCCTGCCGCATGAATGGCTTCCACCAGTTCTTCGGGGTGGGTATCCTTGAGCAGATAACCCGTAGCACCCGCATGAATGGCTTCGGTTACCAGGCGATCGTCCAACACACTGGTCAGGGCAATCACCTCCACTTCGGGAAAGCGTGCCTTGATCTGGCGGGTCGCACGCACCCCATCCATCACTGGCATCAGCAAGTCCATCAGCACCACATCGGGGTGCAAGGCGGCCACCTTCTCCAGGGCCTCCTGCCCGTTTTCAGCCTCACCCACCACCTGCAGCCCCTCATCGGTGGCCAGAAACATTCGCAGCCCCTGGCGCACCACCGCATGGTCGTCCACCAGCAAAACCCCCAGGCTTGCCTTTGGACCGGGACAGCTCATGGTCTCAGGGTACACCGTGGCTGTCAGGCTCACCAGAGACATGGGTTTCTTGTGACAGGAACCATGAAATTCGCTTCTGATGCTGAACCCCATAAGGAGGTTGAGGCTAAAGGCCCCTGCCGTAGAGCCCCGACCAACCGATAAGATAGCCTCTGTGCAAAGTGGTACTCCCAACACTCAAATTCCCATCCTGGGCCCGGCCCGCTTCCAGAGCCCTCTGCAAAACCAGCGGGATGTATTTGTGGAGGACAACAGCCGGGTGTTGTTGGCTTCCATGCTGGATGAGCTGCAAAACCCACCCGCCACTTTCGAGCTAGCGGGCCCCCGCCGCCAGATTTTTTTCAACCCCGCCGAAATTGCTTGTGGCATCGTGACCTGTGGTGGGCTCTGCCCCGGCCTGAACGACGTAATCCGTTCGGTGGTGATGACCCTCAGCTACAGTTATGGGGTCAAGCGCATCTACGGGTTCCGCTATGGCTACGCCGGGTTGGCCGCCAGCCAGGGCATCGAACCCCTGCTCCTGACCCCCGAAATGGTGCAGGACATCCACGACGATGGCGGCACCATGCTGGGCTCCTCGAGAGGCCCCCAGGAACCCGCCGACATGATCGAGCGCTTGCAGCAACTGGGGGTGCGAATTCTGTTTGCAGTAGGTGGCGACGGTACCCTGCGCGGGGCCTCGGCCCTGGTTCAGGAGCTACAGAAGCGAAACCTGGCCATCAGCGTGATTGGCATCCCCAAAACCATAGATAACGACATCGAGTGGATCGAGCGCAGCTTTGGTGTGGCCACCGCCGTCGAGGAAGCCACCAGGGCGCTGGAAGCTGCCCACGCCGAGGCCCGGGGTGCCTACAACGGCATCGGGCTGGTCAAACTGATGGGCCGCCACAGCGGCTTCATCACCGCCCACGCCACCCTGGCCAATGCCGATGTGAACTTCTGTCTGGTCCCCGAAGTACCCTTTAGCCTGGAGGGCTTCCTGGCCGCCCTGGAAGAACGCCTGCTGACCCGCCACCATGCGGTTATTGCCCTGGCCGAAGGGGCCGGTCAGGACTTGATCGAAGGAGAAGTGACCAAGGATGCTTCGAGCAACGTCAGGCTGAAAGACATCGGGCATTTCCTCAGGGAAGCCATTAACCGACATTTCGACCAGAAGGGCCTGGAGGCCACCATCAAATACATTGACCCCAGCTACATCATTCGTAGTGTGCCGGCCAACGCGGTGGACTCGGAGTATTGTCTGGCCCTGGGGCAGCATGCCGTCCATGCCGGCATGAGCGGGCGCACCGACATGATGGTGGGCTACTGGAACCAGCACTTTACCCATGTGCCCATCGCTATGGCCACACAAAAACGTAAGCAGATTGACCCCCAGAGCGAGCTGTGGCAACAAGTGCTGGGAGCCACCGGGCAGCCCAGGGGGATGTGAGCGGGAAGCCGGCAGGCCGAACATCCCCGCAATGATTTGAGGTCAGGGCCTCGAGGCCAGGTTCAAAACCACCACCCCCACAACAATCAAAACAATGCCCAGGGCAATGGTTCCGTTCATGGGCTCCTTGAGCACCAGCCAGCCCAACACTGCAATCAGGGCCGTGCCCAGCCCCGACCAGACCGCGTAGGCGGTATTGAGCGGAATGGTCTTGAGGGTCAGGCTCAAAAAGTAGAAAGCCAGCCCATACCCCAGCAGCACCACCAGCGAGGGCAGCAGCCTGGTAAAGCCCTGCGAGGCCTTGAGCGCAGTGGAACCTATGACCTCCGAGATAATCGCCAACAAAAGCAGCCACCAACCGTTCATCTTTACACCCTCGTGGTACCCTTCCCGATTTCGGCGCTTGTGCCCAGAACTACACCCAGGCCCTTTCCCTCAGGTTAACGGCTCTGGGTCAGCCCTGCGTGCAGACCAAGCCATACAACCCCGTACCAGGCTGGGTTCGGCTTGTGTGTACAATACACTCTAATGATTCGCATCCTACTTGCTGACGACCACGCACTGTTTCGCCAGGGTCTCAAAAGCCTTCTGGAGGCCGAGCCCGACTTCAAGGTGATGGGCGAAGCCAAGGATGGGCGCGAGGCCCTGCGCCACGCCCTCGAGGCCCATCCCGACATCATCTTGATGGACATCCAGATGCCCGGTCTGGATGGCGTGCAAGCTACTCAGGAAATCCTCAAGGAATGGCCCCAGGCCAAAGTGATTATGCTCACCATGTACCGCCAGGATGGCTACGTCTTCGAGGCGGTAAAGGCCGGGGCACGGGGCTACATGCTCAAGGACGCCGACGCCAAGGAACTGCTGGAGGCCATCCGGCGGGTCTACCAGGGCGAGGTTTTGCTGGATGCCGAGATGGCCGAGCAGATCATCCAGGACTTCAAGGCCAAGCAAGAGTCCACCCCCAAAGAGCACGCCGAGCTATCGGAGCGGGAGGTGCAAATTTTGCGCCTGGTCGCCCAGGGCTACACCAACCTCGAGATTGCCTCTGAACTCTCGCTCTCCGAAAAAACCGTGCGCAACCGCCTCTCCGACATCTTCCAGAAGCTGCACCTGAACAACCGCACCCAGGCCGCCCTCTACGCCCTGCGCGAGGGTCTGGCGGAAAAGAGCGATGAGCAGTAGGCCCAGGAGTGGTCAGGAACCCTGGGTGGGTGCTTTTGCGCAGTTTGCAACTGCCAAAAGCCCAAGCCATACATGGGGAGGTGGCAGCCAGGCAGTAGGGTGTATCGCGTTTCCCACAAACACTCCAAACCCCGCCGTTCTGGCTATTGG
>CAZIXH010000124.1:0-20392 GCA_964543055.1 uncultured bacterium | reverse complement strand
TGATGAGGGTCAGGCCCAGAGCAGCCAGGTCGCGGGCTACCCCGTACACCGAGAGCCAGTCCGGGCGGTTGGGGGTAATCTCGATCTCGATGACCTCGTCGGGGCCCCAGACCTCGGCCAGGGGCGTACCGGGCGGCAGGGCGTCTTCGGGCAACTCCAGCAGGCCGCCGGCGTACTCGCCCACCCCCAGCTCCCTGGCCGAGAGGGCCATGCCGTAAGACTCGAGGCCCGCTATTTTCCGTACGCCCAGCTCGGTTCCGTCGGGCAGCAGGGCTCCCGGCAGGGCCAGCGCCACCCCCATCCCGGCTTTGGCGTTGGGCGCGCCCGAGACCACCTGCACCTCCCGCCCCATATCCAGCACGAGCCGGCGCACCTCCTTGCCTTCCAGGTTTTCGGCGGCCAGCACCCTGGCAAACACGATCTGGTGGTGCGGAGCGGTCAGCTTGTGGATGGACTCGGTTTCTATGCCCAGCCCGGCCAAGAGCTCTTCCAGACGCTCGCTGCCGGGCGCATCGGGCAGAAATTCCTTGAGCCAGCTATGCACAATTTTCATGGAAACCTCGTTTTTGGCAAAGGCGGCTTACACTGGGTTCTGTTGGCCTGGATTCTTTTGAATTGTGATGTGTCTCAGGTCTCATGTCGCAGGTCTCTGGTATTCGGCCACAACAGCTCTCAGGCATGAGCGATGGCTACCCTCTAAACTGCCGCAAAAAGCTCAGGCGGTTCTGGTAGAAGTAGCGAATGTCTGGAATGCCATAGCGCAGCAAGGCCAGCCGCTCGACCCCCATCCCGAAGGCCCAGCCGGTCATGCCCTCGTAGGCCCTGGGCAGGCCCTGCCGTTCGCGGTAGTCGTCCACGGCCTTGAATAAGTAGGGGTGTACCATGCCCGCCCCACCGAGCTCGAGCCACTTTTGCCGCTCCGGCCACCACATGGCAAACTGCACCCCCGGCTCCACAAAGGGGAAGTAGGTCGGCTGGAAGCGGGCCTTGCCCTCCTCGCCAAACAGCCCCCGGGCCAGCTCGCTGATGGCCCCTTTGAGGTCGGCCATGGTGATGCCCTCGCCCACCACCAGGCCCTCGAGCTGGTGGAACATGGCCTCGTGCGAAGCATCGGTCTGCTCGTAGCGGAAGACCCGCCCCGGCACCACAATCCGGAAGGGCGGGGTGTGCTGAATCATGTAGCGAATCTGCATCCCCGAGGTGTGGGTGCGCAGCACCGCCCCCCCCAGGCCGGTTACGTCCTCGCCGAAAGGGCCCTGGATGGTGAAGCCGGGTTGATTTTTGAACTCCACCCAGAAGGTATCCTGCATGTCCCGGGCGGGGTGCCACTCGGGCATGTTGATGGCGTCGAAGTTGAAGAACTCGCTCTCGACCTCCGGGCCCTCCACCACGCTAAAGCCCTGCTTGCGAAAGATGCCCACCAGCTCCTGCAAGATCAGGCTGGTGATGTGCAGCCCCCCCGAAGGAAAGGCATAGCCGGGGAGCGAAACGTCTATGGACTCCTGCAGAAGCCTCGCTTGCAGGGCTTCTTCCCGGAGCTGTGCTTCGCGGGCCTCGAGGGCCGTTTCCAGGGCCGCTTTCCACTCGTTGAGTACCCGGCCCTTTTCCCGGCGTTCCTCGGGCGAGAGCCGACCCAGGGTTTTCATTTCCTGCGTGACCAGGCCATTTTTACCCAGGTACTGTACCTTCAAGGCCTGTAGGCTCTCCAACGTGGGGGCCTTGCCGATCTCCTCCAGTGCTGCCTCGATGTTCATCCAGCCTCCCAAAAACCTCGCCCAGTCTACCCAAAAGCGATGGGCGGCACACAGGCCGCCCACGAGAGAGTGTTGCATCTCCCGCGGGCCTACCTAAAAAACCACCTCCCGGCCATAACTGGCCTTCAGCCTACCACCCAGGCGAAAGCGGGGTCAATCGTGACAAACCGCCCATCAGCCCCAGCTATACAAAAAAGCCCCCATCACCCCGGTTCCTACTGCGGCCACCATCAGAAACGGGTACATTTGTGCCGATAGGGATCCACGCCCCCGTAAAAAGTTCCACAGCGCAACTTCCACCAGGCTCAAAGCCATGATGGCCAGACCGGCTTGTTCAAGGCCATTCATGGCTTAAAGCGTATCCTGCCCTCACGGTTATCTTCACCTATCTGTGCCACACTGGACCCGATGACCTACGAGGCTTTTGTCGAGACTGCCGAGCGACTGTGGGAGGAAATCCCTCTCGAGTACAAACAAGGCTTGCACGGCATTCATGTACTGGAGCACCTCAAACCTGACCCCGACGAACCCGAACTGCTGCGCCTGGGCGAGTACCACGACCCCGGCTACCCTTCGGTGCTGGGGGGCTTTGCCGGCATTGGGCGGCATATTGCCCTGTTCTATGGCTCTTTTGCGGCGCTGGCCGCCGAAGACCCCGACTTCGACTGGGAGGGCGAAATCTGGGAAACCCTGGTGCACGAGCTGCGCCACCATCTGGAATCGCTGGCCTGGCGGGACGATCTCGTACAAGAGGATATCCAGAACCTGCGGCGGTATCGGGAGGGGGGATAGGGCGGCTCTCAAGTAATACCACTTACACCCGAACGCTCAACTTTGATGAATCCCCACATTTGCGACACCCAGGGCCGAAAGCCGAAAGCTCGAATCCAAAGGCTTTGCGAGGCGTATATGGGTCATTGATAAGGCCGCCCTACCAGGCGGCCAATGTTCTGTCCAGGACAAAGGATTCTGAATCCCGGATGGCCCGATTTTTGTGAAGAGCGCTCTATCGGGGGATTTGGAGCTTCTGGCCCACCCGGATGAGGTCGGGGTTGGCGATGTTGTTGGCTTTGGCAATTTTCATGTAGCTATCCCTCGAGGCATCGCCATAAAACTTCAGGGCAATGCCCGAGAGGGTATCGCCGGGTTGCACGGTGTACCATTCGTCGGGGATGTTGACCCCGCCCTGCTCGGCGGCGAACCTGGCCTTGGCGCCTTCCACAATTTGCAGTTCGCTGGCGTCTACCTCGGTGGCCCCGGCTTGCTTGGCCAGTTGAACGGCCAGGTTGTACTCGTGCTGGCTGTCCACTGCACCCTTGAGCACGACCCCGGTGCCCTTTTGCAACACCGCGATGGGGTCGTCCTTGAGTTCACCGTTGGCTTCCAGGGTGGCCAGCACCTTTTTGGCTAGCTTGCTGGCCTCGGTGGCCTTGCGGATGGCCTCCTCTTCGGCAGCAATGGCGGCCTCGGAAACCTCTTGTTGGGCCACGATGACCCCGCTCAGGTCTACCGACTTGACCCCCTTAACCCCCTCTACCGTGGCTTGCAGCAAGGACAGGTGGGGCTGACGAGGTACCGCCCCGGTAATACGAACATTCCCTCCTTGTTCCTGGATGTTGAGCCCCAGCCCCTGGAGTGGGGGCCACTGGTTGATGGCGTCCTGAACTCGAGCAGACAATGACTTCCCAAACGGCCACATAATTTACCTCCAGCCGGAGTATACCCCGGCTGTGTAAAAGGATTATGCAAACGGGCTCAGGCCAGCTCGAGGCTGCTCAAATCACCCAGCACCAGCTTGTGGGCTTTGGGCAGGCCGTTGCGACGGGTGACTTTAGCACCCACCCCTAAAATGCACTCGTGTAGCCGCAAAGGTACGTCCTCCACCACCGCCCCGTCTTCCAGGATGGAAAACTCCACCTCGGCTTGCCGCACAGTGGCATTGGGCCCCACCGAGGTGAATGGACCAATGTAGGCCCCCTCAATCATGGCGTTTTGGGCGATGTGCACCGGGCCCAGCACGGTGCTGTTCTTGACCACTGCCCCTTTCTCGATGACCACCCGTCCGGTGATCTGGCTATTGTGTACGTGCCCCTCCACCACCGGGGTGGGGCTTTTCTGTTCTACCAGGAGCAAGCGGTTGGCATCCAGCAGGTCGGCGGGGCGTCCGGTGTCTTTCCACCAGCCGGTAATTTCTTGCCCCAGCACAGTATGCCCCTGATCCATCAGGGCCTGGATGGCATCGGTGATTTCATACTCGCCGCGGGCGCTGGGTTTGAGGTTGGCGATGATCTCCATAATGGCCGGGCTGAATACATACACCCCCGCTACGGCCAGGTCGGAGGGGGGGTCTTTGGGTTTCTCGAGCAGCTTCACAATCCGCCCCTGATCCAGCACGGCTACCCCAAACTGCCGGGGATCGGGCACCCGCACCAGGGCAATCACCGCCCCCACACCGGGCTTGAAAGCCTCAACAAAAGGCTTGATTCCATGCTGGAATAGGTTGTCGCCCAGGTAGAGCACAAAGGGGCTCTGGCCCAACCATTCTTTGGCGGTGCCCACCGCATGGGCAATACCCAGGGCCTGTTCTTGCACGATGTAGCTGATCTGAACACCGGGAAAATCCTTGAGGGCTTGCCGAATGTCTTCCTGGGTATCGGGCGAGACCACCACCCCCACCTCGGTAATGCCGGCTTCGAAGAGGTTTTCCACTGCGTAGTAAATGATGGGTTTGCCACCGAGCCGAATGACCGGTTTGGGCCGCGTGTGGGTAAGGGGACGTAGCCTGGTGCCGCGTCCGGCGGCGAGAATCAATCCTTTCATGCTGAAACTTATCTTAGCAGTGTGGGGATGTTGGGGGCTGTGCATGAGTAACCCGGTGGAGATGGCCTGTACAGCCAGTCAGTAGAAGCTTGTAAGCGATTACAAAATGCCTCGGGCATTTCAGAGCCAACAGTGTACTCTCAATCGTTTCGAAAATCACTGACCCACTTCGTACATCACGAGATTGACAAATTTGTACGAGGTCGGTAAGCTTACCTTAAGCAAATGTTGTAAACGCTTACAGAGTGTCCTATGGACAGCCGCCGCATGCCCACGATTGGAGATGTTGCTCGCCTGGCAGGGGTTTCAACCGGGACAGTGAGTCGGGTTTTGAACCAGCGTGCTGGGGTACACCCGCAAACCCGTCAGCGGGTACTCGAGGTGATGGAGCGGCTGGGGTACGTACCCATGCAGGCCGCCCGCGAGCTCACCGGGCGGGGCGACACGGTGGGAATTTTGCTGGCTCCAGGGGTACGCCGCTATATTCCTTATTTTGTCCTGTTGTTCGAGCACCTGACCGAGGCCCTGTGGCGTGAGGGTATGCGTCTGGAGGAGACCCCCACCGATGCAGCGGGTCTGCCCTTGACCCCCGCAAGGGGCTACATTCTGCTGGGCGCACACGATCACGACCCGCGCCTGGAAGCCCTGCAAAACGCCCAAACCCCCCATGTGCTGATTGGGGTCTATCCCGGTGCTTACTGGGTAGCCCCCGACGACGAAGGGGGGGCCTATGCGGCCACCCGGCACCTGCTCGAGCTCGGCCACCGCGAGATTGCCCACCTCACGGGTCAGCCCCAGCAACAGGTGGGGCGCGAGCGTTTGCTGGGCTACCGCAAGGCACTGGAAGCCTATAACGTCCCCTTCCAGCCGCATCTTGTGCTGGATGGCGATTTCTCGACTCTCACGGCCTACCGGGTGCTGCGCAAAGCCTGGGAGCAAGGGCTGCGCTTTACCGGCCTGTTCGCGGCCTCCGACGAGATGGCCGTGGGTGCTCTAGCGGCTCTGGAAGATGTAGGTTTGCGGATTCCCCAAGACGTTTCGCTGGTGGGCTTCGACGACCTGCCGGAGATTGGCGCAGCGCTCACCACGGTGCGCCAGGACATCGGGCAGATTGCCCAGGCTGCTGTCCGGTTGCTCAAGGAATCGCTGGCCGGTGGTACGCCACATGGGATGCGGGTGCCGGTGCAACTGGTGGTTCGGGGCACCACCAGCTTGCGGGAGGTGAAAAGTGCTTGAGGGGCTCTGCTTTAACCGTGATGCCCCCAAAAGAAGAACATCAGTAGTAGGTTCGGGTCGTTTTTTTCTGGCTTGCACAGTTCTCAAACGAAGGAGGCAATCATGAAGCGATGGGTGATAGCAGGTCTGGCTCTGGCCGCGTTGAGCGTGGCCTCGGCGCAAACGGTGGTACGGTTGCAGGGCTTTGGGGGCAACGATACGGCCATTATCAGCAGCCTGGTTCGGGAAGTGGTCAACCCGGCGCTGCAAAAGGACAACATCCGCGCCGAATACCAGGGTGTGGAGGGTGATTACCGCGCTGCACTGCTGAACGCGCTTTCGGCAGGCACCGCCGCGGACTTGTTCTATGTGGACATCTTCTGGTCGGAGCCCCTGTTCGCTTCGGGACGGGTCGAGCCCTTGAACCGGTACTTTACCCAGCAAGAACTTTCCGTCTTCAACCGCAATCTGCTGAACGCCTTCACCCTGCGCGGTAACGTGTACGGCCTGCCCAAGGACTTCAACACCCTGGCGGTGCAGTTCAACCGCGATCTCTTCGACGAAGCCAAGGTGCCTTACCCCAACCAGACCGACACCTGGGACACCTTCAAGGACAAGCTCAAGCGGGTGCAGGCCGCCGTCAAGGATGTGGCAGGGCTCTGCGTGGTAGCCGACCATGCCCGCTTTGGCGCCTTTGCCTACGCTACTGGCTGGCGGCCTTTCAATGCCCAGGGGCGCACCGTACTGGACGCCAACTTCCGCCGGGCCTTTGAGTGGTACACCAGCCTGGTGAAAGACGGAGCCGGTAAGTACGCCCAGGACCTCGGCGAAGGCTGGACGGGCGGTTGCTTCGGAGCCGAGCGGGCTGCCGTAGCCATCGAGGGAGCCTGGATTGGGGGCTTCCTGCGCGACAAGGCACCCAACATGCGCTACGGCACCACCCTTATTCCCCTGGACCCGGTAACCAAGCAGCGGGGCAATTTCATCTTCACCGTTTCGTGGAGCATGAACGCCGCCTCGCGCAACAAGGATGCCGCCGCCAAGGTGCTGCGGGCGCTCACCAGCCCCGAGGCCCAGAACTGGATTCTCTCCCGTGGTCTGGCCCTGCCCAGCCGTAGCGCTCTGGCCAACAGCCCCATCTTTCAGCGCCCCGGCAAGGAAAACGAGCTGAACCGGGTGGTCTTCCAGGGCTCGACCAACGTGGGTGGAGCCGTGCTGCCCTTCAAGTTTGGCTCGCTGGACGGGGGAGAGTGGATGCGCCCCATCAACGAAGCCTTGCTGGCGGTGATTACGGGTAAGAAGTCGGTAGACCAGGCCCTGGCCGATGCCCAGGCCGAACTAAACCGCTTGGTGCGCTAAATCAACCTAGCGTGTGGAGCTGAGCGCTGCAACAGGTTTGTGGTGCTCGGCTCCACGCTAGAAAAGGGGGATACATGCTTAGGTCGCAACGAATAGAAGCGCTCTATGCCCTCTTGTTCCTGGCTCCCTTTCTAATCCACTTGGGCGTTTTCTTTGTATTTGCTTTTGTGCGTACCCTGGGTTTTAGCTTTACCGACAAGACCCTGATTGGACAGTCCTATCAGATTGTGGGCTTTGCAAACTATGTGCAGTTGTTTCAAGACCCTCGTTTTATTGCGGCTCTGACCCACTCTATCAGCTTCATGCTGATCGTGACCACTCTCCAGACCTTTCTGGCCTTGAGCATGGCGGCCATTCTCAACCAGCGCCTGCGGGGCATCACCTTTTTTCGCACCGTGTACTACATCCCCAGCGTGCTTTCCTCGGCAGCCGTGACCGTGATTGCGATCTGGTTCTTTCAGAAAACCGGTTTCCTGAATACCTTCATTGGCTGGATTGGTTCGGTGGCCCCGGTGCTGCTGACCTTTCTCGCCATCTTTGTACTGGCACAGGCCGTACAGGTGGGCTGGGAACGTATGCGCGGTCTACCGGTAACCTTCACCGACCCGGCCCTGGCGACCATCTCGTTGGCGGTGGGGCTGGCGCTAACCTGGCTCCTGGCAGCCTTGGGGGTGGTGGTGCCACGCGAGGCCCAACCGCCAGAGTTCACCTGGCTCACCAACTCCGACCGCTTCCTGGGGGTGCCCATTCCGCTGTGGAGCATTATCATGCTCAACACCTTCACCACCATTCCCACCCTGATGCTCATTTTCCTGGCGGGCTTGCAGGACATTCCCAAAAGCATCTACGAGGCGGCGGCGATTGATGGAGCCTCGCCCCTGCAGCAGTTCTTTAGCGTGACAGTGCCCATGCTGCGTCCGGTGACCTTTCTGGTGATTACCCTTTCACTCATCGGCACCCTACAGATGTTCGACCAGGTAGCCCTGATGGGCGATGCAGCGCCGCTGGACTCCATCATTGTGCTGGCCTACTACGTCTACAACAATGTATTTAGTGGCGAGGGCAGGGTGGGGCTGGCCTCGGCGGCAGCCATCATTCTGGCAGCCTTGACCTTTGCGATTGTGCTTTTGCAACGGGCCCTAGGCATTTCGGAGAAAGCCCACTAGGAGGAGCTATGGCGGCGCAAGTGATGAAACCGGGGCGCAAGCTGGACGAGCGCTACCTGGCCCGGCAGCGCTGGGCCAGGGCCGCCTGGGTTTATGGGGCCATGCTGATGCTGGCGGTTTTCTTTATTGGGCCCTTTTATGTGGCTTACCTGGGCAGCTTGAAGGACAACCCGCTCGAGTGGCCGTTCCGTTACTTCTTTGCCCAGACCCAGCCTAAAAACTGGGCGGCAGCCTGGCGGTTGGGACAGTTGGGTGCGGGAAACCCCTGGACGGGGGGGTTTGCGCCGGGGGCCAGCATTCCCTTCCAGGTTAGCTATTTTGTGGAGGAAGGCCAGGAGCCACAAACCCCCGTAGTGACGGTTCCGACCCGGCGGGCTGGAGCGGGCCTGGGGGCCATTTTTGATGAAGTGCAGGCGGCGCAGTACGCCAGGGTTTCGGAGGTGCAGGAAGTAGGCCGCCGTTCGGCGGTGGTGGGAGGGCAGCCGGGCCAGATCGTCACCTACAGCTTTACCATCACCTATGAGGGGCAAGGCCCCCGGGCGGCCCGTTTGCCGCTGGACATCGAAGCGCCCAGGGGGCAGGTGTATTATTCGGCGACCCTCGACCCCAACCGCCTCGAGCGCCGCGGGCGGGTAGCCAGTTGGGATAGTGCAGTGCCTGGCTTTCTGGGGTATACCTTCCGCAACTACGTGCGGGTTTTCAACGAGGCCAGGGATCCCAACACCGGGGCCAGCTTCTTTTTGCGCTGGACGTTCAACACCTTTCTGGTCTCGTTGGCGGTGGTGCTGACGACCCTGCTTTTTGCTTCACTGGCCGGATATGCCCTGGCCCGGATGTACTTCCCCGGCAAGAACTACTTGTTTGCCTTTGTGGTCTTTACCATGACCGTGCCCGCTCAGGCCATCTTCATCTCCAACTACCTGGTGTTGCGCGACCTGGGTCTTTTGGGCAGCTTGTGGGGCATGGTGGTCTGGAGTGCGGTGGGGGCGGGGGCAGTCTTCATCATGAAGCAGTTTTTTGAGTCCATCCCCCGCGAAATCGAGGAAGCGGCCCTGATTGACGGGGCCAGCCCCATCACCACCTTTTTCCGTATCATCATCCCGATGGCTACGCCTGCGCTGGGGGCCCTCACCATCCTGACCTTCCAAGGCATGTGGAACGAGTTCTTCAAAGCGGCGGTGGTGCTGTCGGGCCAGCAGACCAACTACACCCTGCCCCTGGGCCTTTCCTTCTTCCGCAGCGCCTATGGGGTGGCGGGCGACTGGGGTTTGATGCTGGCCAGTGCCTTTCTCTCGATGATTCCCATTATCATTCTGTTTGTGGTGTTTCAGCGCTACTTTGTGGAGGGGGTTTCGACCAGCGCTTTGAAAGGTTAATGGTCAATAGCCGACGGCTGATAGCCATTAAGGCAAAAGCTATCAGCCATGCGCCATGAGCTATCAGCGAGGTTCTACATGTTGCCGCTCAAAGAAGACGATACCTACGCTGTTTTGTCGGATCAGGGAATGGCCGATAAGGACGAACGCGGCTTCTACCGCCACGACACCCGCTACCTCTCCCGGTATCTGTGGAACCTGCCTGGCTTTAGCCTGCTGGTTTCACAGACGCCGCGTCCGGATCGTCTGGTGCAGCATTGGAGCCTGATTGTGGGGCCCGACCAGCTGGTGGGGGTGCGGCGGGAATTACAGATAATGCGGGGCGGCTTTAGCGAACGGCTCGAGCTGGAGAACACCTCACTGAAGCCCCAGACGGTGGAGGTGGCCCTCGAGGCTGCGGCTGACTTCGCCGACCTGTTTGAGGCCAAGGGCTGGCACAAGGTTTCGCGCAAAATCCAGGGCTTCGTATACACCGCTCTGGATGGCCTGCGGGTGGCGACCCACCTCACCCCCAGCCCTCTGCCGGCACAGGAACAGGCCACCGGGGACAACGCAAAAATCTACACCTGGAAGTGGACCCTTGCGCCAAAAGAGAAGGCTGTACTAACCCTGGAGGGCCGCCTCGAGAGCCCCTTTGAACCTCACACCCTGGCACTCCCTAGCTATGAAAACTGGCAGAAGCGTTTCCCGCTTCGCATGGAGAGCGGGCGCAGCCAGCGGGTTCTGGAACAGGCCATTACCGACCTGCGGGCCCTGCTTTTCTCGCTGCCCGAGGGGCTTTTCCCGGCGGCGGGCATCCCCTGGTATGTCTGCCCTTTTGGCCGCGACTCCCTGCTGACGGCCTATATGATGCAACCCTGGGCCAGCGAGGTCACCCAGGGGGTGCTGGCCTATTTGGCCAAATACCAGGGCACTGAAGTTAATGCCTTTCTGGACGAGACCCCCGGCAAGATTATCCACGAGATGCGCCTGGGCGAACTCTCCCGCACCGGAAAGGTGCCTTTTGCACGCTACTATGGCACGGTAGATGCAACCCCACTTTTTGTGGTGCTGCTGCACCGTTACTGGAAGGACTCCGGCGACCTGGCCCTGGTACAGACACTAAAGCCCCACTGGGAGGCTGCCCTCACCTGGATGACCGACTACGCCGACCCCGACCAGGATGGCTTTCTGGAGTACGCCCCCAACACCGACCGGGGCCATGTGGTGCAGTCCTGGAAGGATTCGCACGACTCACAAAGCCACCAGGATGGCTCACTGGCACAGGGGGCCATTGCGGTCTGCGAGGTTCAGGGGTATGCCTATATGGCCTACCGGGCGGCAGCGGAGCTGTACCAGGCCCTCGCGCTAAGTAGCCAGGCCAGGGCCTGGGAAGCCAGGGCAGAGACCCTCAAAGCCCAGTTTCACCAGCAGTTCTGGCTGCCGGAACTCAAAACCTACGCAGCCGGCCTGGATGGTGCGAAAAAGCCCATGGCCATCCTTACCTCCAACCCCGGTCATCTGCTGTGGAGCGGTATCGTGCCAGATGAGGTCGCACCCCAACTGGTTCAGACCCTATTCTCCCCGGCGCTTTACAGCGGCTGGGGGGTGCGAACCCTGGGGGCGGGCGAGGTGCGCTACAACCCCCTCTCGTACCATAACGGCTCGGTCTGGCCGCACGACAACGCTCTGTTTATTGGCGGGCTGGTGCGTTATGGCTTTTACCAGGAAGCCCTGCGAGCTGCCGAGAACCTGTTCCGCCTGGCCATGACCCAGCACGACTGGCGCCTGCCGGAGCTGGTGGGGGGCTATCCCAGGCAGGAAGGGGAGCCCCCGGTGCCATACCCGGCTTCCTGCAGGCCGCAAGCCTGGGATGCGGCGGCGGTGGTGTATATGCTGCGCTTGATCCAGGAAATAGACCGCAAGCACCCGGTGCGGGGGCTGCTCGAGCTGCACAAGGTAAGGGTCTAAGTTGCGCCCGTATAGGGTCTAGAGATGAATCCAGGCTGCACTAGAAAATCATGCTCCGGGCGCAATACCCGAATGATTTTCGACTATCTCATACCAACTCTGCGCGTGAGCGGCGCTAAACGCGCCCCTCACTTGCCGCGCCAGGGGGCGCGTCCGAGGGACTTGTATATCGCTTTTGGGTCATTTCTGAGCAGATTTGGTATCAGTAGCCAAAACATAGGCGGGAGGTCCTTAAGTGCGCCCGCGATAGAAATATCATCCTGCTCAACGGAAGTGCGAATTCTGGGGTTCGCATCGGCGCAGCTTCGTGAATTACTCTTTCCTTACCCATTACGTTTCTATCGCGGAGATACTTAGCGCGATTTCTGGCCAGGTTCTCCCTGGGAACACCACAAATGCCTCGTTCAGGCTCACCGCACAGGGGTAGACTAAGGTGCCATGCGTGTACTGGCTGTTTTCGCTCACCCCGACGACGAATCGTTTTTTTGCGCTGGAACCCTAACCAAGCTGGCCTCAGAGGGCCACGAGGTGTACCTGATCTGTGCAACTCGAGGCGAGCAGGGCCGCATTCGGCATCCCGCTATTGATGAAACGCGCTACCCCAAAGGGGAGGCCAGGGGTCGGCTGCGTGAGAAGGAACTCGAGGCTGCCTGCACTATTCTGGGCCTGCGTCCGCCCATATTTATGGACTACCAGGACTCCGGCTATCCGCTCGAGGTGGCCCAGGCCAACCCCCAGGGCTTCATGCACCAGGATCTGCCACAGGTGGAGGACGTTTTACTGACGCACATCGCCCAGATTCGCCCCCAGGTGATGATTGGCTTTGACCCGCAGGGCTACTACGGGCATGCAGACCACATTCACCTGCACCGGGCTACCGTGGGGGCGTTCTGGCGGGCGGGCAACGTGATGCCCGAACCCCCCAGGCACCTTCTGTTCCCCGTGCGCCTTAAGGAACAGGTAGCCAGGACCAAGTTTGACCCCGAGCGCTACGGGGTTTCGGCCTGCTCGGTGGCGCTCTTCGTAGACGTGCGACCCTATGCCGAGACCATCCGGGCTGCGGTGCTGGCCCATGCCTCGCAGGCCGGGTCAGAGGAAAACTTCGCTCAGGTTCTGCAGGACTGGCCGGGGTTGCTCGAGGAGGAGTGCTTTGTGCTGGGGGGTGTTCGAGGGCTTTCTGTGGAGGATTTGCGGGGTCTGCTGGGGTAGCACCGCCTTGGCAACAGGCTTCGCAGGTGTTACCCTCAAGGTCTGGCGCTGGCTATGGACTACCGGGCCGTTATGCAGCAACTCTCCTTCCTGCCCGACCTGTACCTGGTGGGGGGGGCGGTGCGCGACATTTTGCTGGGCCTCGAGCCCGAAGACCTGGACTTTGCTACCTCTGCACCGCCCGAAGAAACCCTGCGCCTGGCCCGTGCCCATGGCCTCGAGGCCATTCCAACCGGCATAGAGCACGGCACCGTTACGGTGCTGATTGACCGCCACCCCTACGAGGTCACCACTTTTCGGCGGGATGTCGAAACCTTCGGGCGCAAGGCCAGGGTCCAGTGGGGCCAGAGCATTGAAGAAGACCTGGCCCGGCGAGACTTCACCATCGGCGCCATTGCCATGGATGCCGAAGGACGGGTGATTGACCCCTACGGCGGGCAGCAGGACATGGCGGCGGGGGTGCTACGGGCGGTGGGCGACCCCGGCCAGCGTTTCCGCGAGGACTACCTGCGGGTGATTCGGGCAGGCCGGTTTGCGGCGCGGTATGGCTTCGAGATTGAGAAAACTACCCTGCAAGCAGCACGAGAAGCTGCTCCGGAAGTGCTTTCGCATGTAGCCATCGAGCGCGTGACCGCCGAGTTTGATAAGGCCTTCCAGAATGGTACTCCCAGCCGCTTTGTGCGCTATCTGTACGACCTGGAAATCCTGCAGCGCCTGATTCCCGAGTTTGAAGATACCCACCTGCTCCTGCAAAACCCCCGCTGGCACCCCGAGGGGGACGTGCTGACCCACGTGCTTCAGGTGCTTGACCGGGCCCCACCCCAGTTCCGTTGGCACGCCCTGCTGCACGACATCGGCAAGAAAGACACCGCCCGCTGGAAGCCCGAGGGCTGGTACAGCTTTCATGGTCATGAGCGGGTAGGGGCCACGCTGATTCCCCGCATCGCCCGTGAACTGCGCCTGCCCAACCACCTGCGCGACGAGCTGGTGGTGACCACGGCTTTGCACATGGTGCCGGTCTTTACCAAGCCTACGCCAGCCGCCATTCGCAAGTTCCAGGCCAAGGCCGGGCCATATTTGCCCGCTTTGAAGGCCCTGTACAAAGCCGATGGAGGCGAGCGTCGGCCTCAGGAGTCCTGGCAGTTTTTTGAACCGCAGCCGGTGCCAATCAGGCCGGTTTTACTGGGACGCCACCTGATTGCGCGGGGCCACAAGCCGGGAAAGGCGTTCAGCCGGATGCTCGAGGCCGCCTACGAATGGCAACTGGAAACCGGCGAGACTGACCTTGAAAAGCTGTATCAGGCGGCCCTGAAGGGTTTGGCCAAAGAAACCTGATTCCAGGTTGCAGGCGGTGCGCTTCCAAGCTGTGCCAAACTGAAAGGTACCCAACGCCCTGGTGTCTCAGCCTTTGGCTTTGGGCTTTCGGCTATGCTTTGGTTATGTCTATTCCGGTGATCTTTCTCCACGCCTTTCCTTACAGCCCAGCCATGTGGGAGGGGCAGCTCGAGGTTGTGAAGGGGCATCCCGTCCTGGTGCCAGATATTTTGGGTTACGAGAACCTGGAAAGTGCGGCGGCCCATGTGCTGGTGGAAATGGACAACCGGGGCTGGGAGAAGGCCGTGTTTGTAGGGCTTTCGATGGGGGGCTACGTGATGTTCCGCTTGTGGAACCTCGAGCCCGAGCGCTTCGTTGGGATGGTGCTGGCCGATACCCGCGCTACCCCCGATACTCCCGAACAAAAAGCGGCTCGCGCCCAGATGGCCTTGCGAATTCGGCAGGAAGGAACGGGTTTTTTGCCCGAGGCGTTGTTGCCGGGTCACCTTGGCGAGCGTACGCGCACCCGGAACCCGGCTTTGGTGGAGCAGGTGCGCCAGACCCTGCTGGCTGCCGACCCAGACAAGACCATTGCCAGCCTCAAAGGGCTGGCCGAGCGCCCCGACTCGGTACCGTTGCTGCCGGATATTGTGGTTCCGGCGCTGATACTGGTAGGAGAAGAGGACACCCTGACCCCTCCCGCCGATGCACGGCAGATGGCCGCCCACATTCCCGATAGCCGGATGCTCTTAATCCCCCAGACGGGCCATCTGGCCAACCTGGAGAACCCCAAAGCCTTCAACACCGCTCTACGGGGCTTTCTGCGTGAGCTGGAGGGGCACTGAGCAAGGACTGCTCGAGCTGCGCTACAACACGCTGGAAGGGCCCGGGCCGACCCAGCAGGTAGCCCTGCACCAGGTCGCAACCGGCTTCCCGCAACCACTCGAGCTGCTCTGGGGTTTCGATGCCCTCGGCCAGCACCTCCATTTCCAGGTTGTGCCCGAGCTGGATCAGGGCCCGCAGGAGCCGTTCATCCTCGGCGCTATGGCCAATCTGCTGGATCAGGCTGCGGTCCAGCTTGATGCGGTGGATGGGCAGGTGGCGCAGGTAGGCCAGCGAGGCATAGCCGCTGCCGAAGTCGTCAATGGCAATCTTCACGCCCAGCCCACGCAGTTCTTGCAGAATGAGGCGGGCCCTCTCGAGGTTTTGCAATAGCACGGTTTCGGTAATCTCTAGCGTCAGGAACGGGGCCGGGATACCGTGGGCTTCCAGCATGGCCTGGATGTAGTGGGGCAGGGCGGGGTCTTGCAGGGTCTGGGCCGATAGGTTGAGCGAAAGGGTGAGCGATAAGCCCAGAGCGCGGAGTCGCTGGAGTTCGGCCAGGCCTCTGCGCAGGCCCAGGTTGTCAATGCGCTCGATCAGGTGCAGGTCTTCGGCCAGGGGGATGAAGGTGGCCGGGGCAATCCACATGCTCTCATGCTGCCAGCGGGCCAGCGACTCCACCCCGCAAATCTGCCCGGTGCGGAGCTGATGGATGGGCTGGTAGAAAAATTCGAAGTGGTCTTCCTGAGTGGCCTGACGCAGGTGGGCCTCGAGCTGGAGCTGGTCTTCGGTGTAGGGGTTCTGGGCCGGGTCGTACACTTTGATGTGCGTGCCAGTGCGTTTGGCCTGGTACATGGCAATATCGGCGGCTTTGAGCAGGGCGGTGAGGTCTTCGCCGTGCTCGGGATAGATGGCAATACCAATGCTAGCCCCAGGCTGTACGGAGTGCCCACGCAGCACCAGCGAGGTACCGATGGTCTGCAAGAGCTGGGCTGCAATTTGACGGGCCTGCTCCAGCCCAACCTCGCCCAGCAAAATCACAAACTCATCGCCGCTATAACGCACCAGGATATCTTCCTCCCGCACCGAATGCTTCAGGAGCCAGGCAATCTGAATCAGGAGCTCGTCGCCGGCATCGTGGCCCAGGGTATCGTTGATGGCCTTGAAGCGATCCAGATCGAGAAACAAAAGCGCCGCAGGCCAGCCCTTGCGGCGGGCCAGGGCCAAAGTCTGTTCGGCCCGGTCTTGCAGCATCCGGCGGTTGCCCAGGCCCGTGAGGGGGTCGTGCAGGGCCAGGTGGGTGATCTGGTTCTCGTACCGCTTGCGCTGGGTGATGTCGCGGCTGCCCAGCAGTACCTTGTGGGGCTGCCCATTTTCGTAGAGCAGCGTGCCCACCACCTCCACCCAGAGGGTTCTGCCATCCTTGTGGACATCGAGCAGCTCAATTCGGTTCTCGGAGGGGTTGGCCATGCCACGGGCCAGGGCTTCCAGCGCCTGGGGCTGGTAGTCGGGGTGCACCAGCTCGATCGCATGGCGGCCTACCAGCTCTTCGGGGGTATAGCCGAAGAGCTTTTCTGAAGAGGGGGTGACGTACTCAATCCGGCTCTCGAGGTCGCACAGCATTACTACATCCAGCATCCCGTCGGTAATCTGGCGCAGCCGGGCTTCATTGGCGCGCACGGCCTGCTCGGCTTCTTTGCGGGCCTGGATGCTGTGGAAGGTGATGAGCAAAAAGCGGTCTGGGCCCTCCACCACCGGACTGACGGAACCCTCAACTTCTAGCAAGCTGTGGTCTTGTTTGTGCAGTCGGAACTCGCCACGAAACGCATCTCCCCGGGCGATTGACTGAAGCTGGCGGATCACTTTGGCGGTTTCGTGGTCTACAAACTCCAGCACGCTTTTCCCTATCAGGTCGGAGGGGCTATAGCCCAACAATCGGGCCAGGCTCTGGTTGACCTCGAGGATCGCAAAGCGCTGGCTGTCCACCAGAGCCATGCCCTCGGTGGCCTGTTCCACCACTGCCCGGTAGCGCTGCTCGAGGCGCTGTTGCTCGCGCCGAACTATGCCCAGGCGGGCCAGAATCAGGTGGCCCAGCAGCAAAACTAACGCCGAGATGATCCAGGTAGCCTGCATCCCGCGCCAGAAGACCCCAAGCCCCAGTGCGTACAGCGTTCGCTGCTGCTTCAGGACAATCTCGCCCAGCACCTCGCCGCCCGGCCCCCGCAATGGAAAGTGCAGCCACTGGGTCTGGCGGCCCAGCACATGCGCATGGGGTTGCTGGGCATGCACGGGGTCATCGGCAGCAGCGTTCAGATCGAGGTGAACGGTGGTAGTAGGGGTATCGAGGAGGTTGAGACCTTTGAGGGTGAGCCTGCGGGCCACCACATAGGTACCCCGGCTGGGCCCGCTGCCATCGCTTCGGATGATGGGCGCCTGGGCTACCAGCAGAATTTGCTGGCCTATTTTGATCAAGCTGCTGGCGTGTTTACCCAACATGTGCTGTCTGAACCGCTGTTCGACCTCGGCGGGTAGTGGCGTCAGGGTGCTGGGGTTGACCTGGGCTCCGTAGACGACCCGGCCCCCCTGATCGAAAAAAGCCAGGTAGGCCAGCCCCATGGGGTAGAAGGTTTCGGGGGTGATGCTGCTGCGCACGAACTCGGGATCGAAGCGCTGCACAAAAGCGTAGGCATCGTCCCAGGTGGTGACGTCGGTCACGCTGGCTTGATGGGCCTCGAGCGCCTGGGCCAGGCCCTGGCCGATGGCGGTGAGCTCCTCCTGGGCCTGCTGCTGCTCGAGGCGCACGAAAGTCGGCACTGCCACATTCCAGAGGGTAATGGCTACCAGTCCGTTGAAAAGAAGCACGCCCAGCCATAACCCCCAATAGTTGAGGCGGTGGGGTGAGAATAAGCGCTGAATAAAAGGCCTACGGTGCCAATGCACACTTGCAGCATAGGAAAACATCCCCCCTAAGGCAGTGATGTTTGTACACAAACTGCTCAGAGTGCGTAACGCCAGGGCTAAACAGTGCGCCGTACTGCCGAAATCTACGTGAACCTCTTGCCTTCTCCCCTGGGCGGGAGAAGGTGGCGACACCCTGAGCATGCAGTGATGCAAGCGCGATTGACTGCGCCTGGGGTGCCGCCGGATGAGGGGGCTAAGGAACGACTCTCAAAGATCCTGAGAACGGCAGCGACAACTAGACAAGGATCGTCGAATCCAACAACGAATACCTGTGTCATTCCGAGGAGGCGTTAGCCGACGAGGAATCTGACACCGTGCAAGGTTGGTGAATGTTGGGGAAGGTAGCGCATAGGATTCCTCGCTGTGCTCTGAATGCCAGTTAATTGGGTTTTTGTGCCTTTCGCGTCATCATTCTGAGTAACTGTCCAGGTAAGGTTAGCATAACGCCGCCTGGCTCAACTGCTCTGGCTGAGCCGGAGGGCCAGTACATCCTCGAGGGCCAGCGGGGAGCAATTGCCCAAACGGGCCTGGAGGGCCTCGGTGGGCCAGATCTTCCCCAGCACCCGGCCCAGCTGGGCGCGGTAAGGAGCGGGCAGACCCATGCAGCTTTGCAGCTTTTTCCAGGCGGCTTCCTCCTGGCCAAGCCCCAGCAGGGCCTGGGTTTCGAGTCCCAGCTTCCAGCTCTGCACGCCGGGGTCCTGCAAATCGCCAATCTGCACTACCTGCGCCAGGGCCTCGGCCCACTTCTCCTGCCGGGCCAGGGTCTCGGCGTAGCCCAGGCGGGCCTGAGCCTGGAAGTAGGGGTCGCTTTGCTGCAAACAGCCCTGCATCATGGCCTCGGCCTGGTCGGGCGGCATCAGCAAGGAAAGCTTGAGGGAGGTGTCAATGGCCAGGGCAATGTAGCGGTCGCCGGGAAGCTTTTTGCTGAGGAGTTCTTCGCGCAGCTCGCGCAAAATTTTCTCGCTCTCGGGGGCTTTTTGTCCGCCCACATAGGGCGGCAGGTACGGCAGCCCGCTGGCCCGCACCCAGTAGGCCACGGCGATGCGGTAAAGGGTGCGCCGGTGGCGGTAGTGGGCCTCCTCGGGGCGTTCGCGCACCTCGCGCAGGTAGCTTTCGGCCTCGGCCAGCAGGTTCAGGGCCTCCAGGGGGCGGCCCCGCACCAGCTCCAGCACGCTGGCCTCGCTCATGGCGCGGGCGCGGATAAACCCGTCGGAGGCTTCGCGAATAGACTGGTAAAGGTATTTCTCGGCCTCCTCGAAGTTGCCGATGCGCCGCAGGGCGGTGCCGAACCGGGCCCGTACCCTGGCTACTTCTTCCTGCGGCGCCCCCGAGGATTCGAGGGCTTGCAAGCCCTGCCGCATCTGGGCCTCGGCCTCGTAGACCCGTCCGGTGCGCAGGAGCAAGTCGCCCGACTGGTAGCGGGCCCGCCCTACCAGCAAAGGGTCGTGGGAAACCTGGCGCAGCGCTTCCAGGGCTTCCTCGAAGCGGCCTGCGTCCTTGGCTACCAGGCCCTGCCACAGCCGTACCCGGTCGGCCAGGAAAGGCTGGATGGGCAGCGAAAGGGCCTGCTGCACGTAGGCTTCGGCCTGGGCATAGTCGCCCTGCCAGCGCTCGACCGCCGCCCAGACCAGAAGCCCCTCGGCCCCTACGTCGCCCGAGAGCGTCTCGGGTGGGGGCAACAGTTCCAGGGCAGCCGGGAAATTCCCCGCATCCACCCGGGCTTCGGCGGCCTTCACCCGGGCCCACGACTGGGTGGCGGGGTCGGCGGAACGACGAGCAGCTCGCGGGCCTCGCGGGCCTCGGGCTGGGCGTACTGGCCCAACACCGCCCAGTCGAGCTCCACTGCCATGGCCAGTTTCTCCCGTTCGGGGCCGGGCCAGTGCTGCGACTCGGCCCAGAGGGTGGGCAGGAGCGAAAGCCGGCTGGGATCTTGTGAAAGCAACTCCAACAGCTTGTCGAGCCGGTGGGCCCCCCGGGCGTGATGGAGCAAGCGGAACAAATCGCCCTTGAAAAAATCCAGGGCCAGGGCGTGTAGCTTGCGGGCTTCTTTTTCGGGGACGCTGGGCAGCAAGGTGCGCAGGGCCGGGCGTACCTTGCCCTCGCCCATGGGGGCCAAAAGCGCCCGTTCGGCCTGCGAGAGGTGCTCGAGGCCCTTGTTCAACGACTTTTCCAGCAGGGCCACCGGAATGCCGGGGTCGGCCTCGGGGGAGAGCACCGCCAGCGCGTGCAGGATGGGGCGCAGGGTGGTGTCCTGGGCCAGATTCGGGGTGCTCCCGTGGGTCTGGGCGGCCTCCAGCAGCACCAGCCGGGAAAGCTCGGCAAAGTTGCGCCCGGCCTGGTTCACCAGGGCCTCGACCCGTTCGGGGGGCAGGTCGGGCAGGCGGTCTTTCACGTAGCGGCGGGCCTCGGCCCGGCTGGGGGCCGAAAGGGGGCTCCAGGCCAGATT
>CAZIXH010000123.1:0-5432 GCA_964543055.1 uncultured bacterium | reverse complement strand
ACTGGAGCCGCTGCACCTGTCTGGTGCAGCTCAGGCCTTGAGGCAGGTGGGGCTGGAAGCCGATGTGCCCTTTTGCGCCCAGATTGCCGCTTCTCCAGCGGTGGGGGTGCTCGAGGGTCGGGTGGGTGATGCCCTCATTTTCAAGAGGGCGCAGCGTCCTACCAACGGCAGCCAGAGCCAGATTCAAACGGTCTGAACCTAGAAGGGGCGGCGGACAATCCACAACCGGCTGCCGCATGTGGGTCAAGCGGGGCCCTATGGCCGCATCCGGGTGTACATGCGCGGAAACGGAATGGCCTCGCGGATGTGCTCGATGCCGCAAACCCAGCGCACGGTGCGCTCGAGGCCAATCCCAAAGCCCGCGTGCGGTACGGTTCCGAAGAGGCGTAAATCCATATACCAGTCGAACACCTCTTCAGGCAGCCCATGTTCCCGAATCTTCTGGCGGAGTAGCTCGGGGTCGTGGATGCGCTGCGAACCCCCGATAATCTCGCCTACGCCCTCGGGGGCCAGCATGTCGGCGTTGAGCACCATACGCGGGTCTTCGGGGTCGGGTTGCATGTAAAACGCCTTGACCGCGGCGGGGTACTTCTCCACAAAGATGGGGCGGTCAAATTGTTTGGTGAGGGCGGCTTCATGGGGAGCGCCAAAGTCGTCGCCCCACTCCATGGGAGTCAGTTCTAGCTCGGGCTTTTCACGGGCAATCTGGTTGACCATCTCCACCGCCTGGGTGTAATGAAGGCGGGGATAGTGGCCCTGGGCGGTGGTTTGCAGCACGGTGGTGTCGCGCTCGAGCATCTCGAGTTCAAGCTTTTTCTCCTCCAGCACCCGTCCCACCAGATAGGCCACCAGGTCTTCCTGGAGCTGCATATTCTCCTCGTGGGTCATGAAGGCCACCTCAGGCTCGATCATCCAGAACTCCAGCAGATGCCGCCGGGTCTTGGAGCGCTCGGCCCGGAAGGTGGGGCCAAAGGTATACACCTTGCCGAATGCCAGGGCCCCGGCCTCGGCGTAAAGCTGGCCCGACTGCGAGAGGTAGGCTTTCTCGCCATCGAACAGATCCACCTCGAACAGATCGGTGGTGCCCTCGACGGCGTTGGGGGTCAGGATGGGGGCGTCGAGCCGGATAAAGCCCCTTTCATGGAAGAAGTCGTGGATGGCCCGCTCGAGTTCGTCGCGTACCCGCAGCACCGCCCAGGCCCGGCGGTGGCGCATATAGAGGTGGCGGTGGTCCATCAGGAAGTCCACCCCGTGCTCTTTCGGGGTGATGGGGTATTCCTTGCTGGGAAGGGCTATCACCTTGAGCCCCCGCACCGAGAGTTCATAGCCCCCCGGCGCCCGGCTATCGGCCCGCACCAGGCCGGTGATTTCCAGGGCGGTTTCCTGGGGCAGGTGGTCGGCCTGCTCGAACTGCTCGTCGGGCAGCTCACCCTTGAAGGCGGTGGCCTGGATAAAGCCGGTGCCATCGCGCAGTTGGAGAAAGTGAATTTTGCCTTTGGAGCGGCGAGAGGTGAGCCAGCCGCGTAGCAGCACTTCCTGGTTCTCGTATCGGGCGATTTCTTCAATAAAAACCCTTTGCACCGGAAGATTCTAGCAAATCAAACCCTTTGTTCGAAGGATGGATGCGTCAGAGCGCCCTACACCTATTTTGAACCATCCAAATTTCAAAAGTTTTGTCCTGGACGAAACAGCAGCCCACTCGATGGGCGGCTAGTTCTGTAAAGAGCACGATATGATTAGGGCAGAATGGAACACAACCCCAACACCTGCCCACATTGCAAGTTTGCCCACCTGCACCAGCACACCCAGTTCAGCCTGCTCGATGGGGCGGCCCGGCTCAAAGACCTGCTCAAGTGGGTCAAGCAGACCTCGCCCGAGGAGCCCATGCTGGCCATGACCGACCACGGCAACCTGTTCGGAGCGGTGCAGTTTTACAAGTACGCCACCGAGATGGGCGTCAAGCCGATCATCGGCTACGAGGCCTATGTGGCCGCCGAGTCTCGGTTTGACCGCAAGCAGGGGAAGGGGCTGGATGGGGGCTATTTTCACCTCACGCTGCTGGCCCAGAACATGGAGGGCTACCAGAACCTCTCCCGTCTGGCTAGCCGGGCCTACCTCGAGGGTTTCTACGGCAAACCCCGCATAGACCGCGAAATTCTGCGCGAACACAATGCGGGCATCATTGCCCTTTCGGGCTGTTTGGGGGCTGAAATTCCACAGTTTATCCTGCAGGAGCGCCACGAGGACGCCGAAAAGCGCTTACAGGAATACCTCTCGATGTTTGGCCCCGAGCGCTACTTCATCGAGATTCAGGATCACGGCCTGCCCGAGCAGCACAAGGTGAACCGGGTGCTTAAGGAGTTTGCCGATAAGTACGGCCTGGGGATTGTGGCCACCAACGACGGGCACTACGTCCGCAAAGAGGACGCCGAAGCCCACGCGGTGGTGCTGGCGGTGCAGTCTAAGGCCACCTGGGACGACCCCAACCGCTGGAAGTTCCCCTGCGACGAGTTTTATGCCAAAAGCCCCCAGGAGATGGTTCAGACCTTTGAAGACGAAAAAGAGCTCTGGGGCAGCCGGATGGATGAACTCTTCGACAACTCGGTGAACATCGGGCGGATGTGCAACGTGGAGCTGGTGCCCAAGAAAGTGCAGTACCGCATCCCCAGGTATCCCCTGCCCGAGGGACGTACCGAGGTGACGTACTTTCGGGAACTGACCTTTAACGGGCTGCTCAAGCGCTATCCGGGCCGGGTAACGCCCGAGCTTTACCGCGAGTTCTTGCGAAAAATAGGCCGTCCGGTGCCTCACGGCGAGGGGGACGTGCTGGCACGGGAACTGGCGCAGATACCCGACCTCGAGGCCACCCGGGCCCACCTGCCCGAGCTGCGAGAAGGGATGGTCTGGGACGGCTGGGCCATTCTGTCCCGTGCGGTCTACGAGCTCACCGTGGTGGAGCGGATGGGCTTTCCGGGCTACCTGCTGATTGTGGGCGATTTCATCAACTGGGCCAAGGACAACGGCATCTCGGTGGGGCCAGGCCGGGGTTCGGCAGCAGGCTCGCTGGTGACCTATGCCACCCGCATCACCAACATTGACCCCCTGGAATACAACCTGCTGTTTGAGCGCTTTTTGAACCCGGCGCGGGTCTCCATGCCCGATATTGACACCGACTTTTCCGATGTCCGCCGGGGGGAGGTAATCGAGTACGTGCGCCAGCGCTACGGCGACGAGATGGTGGCCCAGATTGGCACCTTCGGCACCCTGGCCTCCAAGGCGGCCATCAAGGATGCGGCGCGGGTCTTTGGGCTGCCGGTCAAAAAGGCCGATGAACTGGCCAAGCTGATCCCGGTGGTGTTCGGCAAGCCTACCCCACTGGAAAAAGCCATCGAGACCATCCCCGACCTTCGAGCCGAGATGGAGAAAGACCCGCTGGTCAAACGGGTGCTGGAGGTAGCGCAGAAGCTCGAGGGCCTGAACCGCCAGTCCTCTGTACACGCAGCCGGAGTGGTCATCTCCGACGTGCCCCTGCAAGACTACATCCCGCTGATGCGGGCGGGCGACACCGGCGCCAAGGTCACGCAGTACGACATGGGCTCGGTGGAGGCCCTGGGCTTCTTGAAGATGGACTTCCTGGGCCTGCGCACCCTCTCGTTTCTGGACGAGTGCAAGCGCATTGTCAAGGAATCCAAGGAGGTAGAGATTGATTTCGACAGCATTCCGATGGACGATGCCGCAACCTTTGAACTACTGGGGCGGGGCGAGACCAAGGGGATTTTCCAGCTCGACTCGGCGGGCATGACCAGCGCCGTGCGGGGTCTGAAGCCCCGGCGCATTCAGGACATCATCGCGCTGGGTGCGCTCTACCGGCCCGGCCCCATGGAGAACATTCCTACCTACATCCGCCGCCATCACGGGCGCGAGCCGGTGGAGTACCCTCAGTTTCCCAACGCCGAGAAGTACATTCGCCCGATCCTGGAAGAGACCTACGGCATTCCGGTTTACCAGGAGCAGATTATGCAGATTGCCACGGTGGCGGCGGGCTACAGCCTGGGCGAGGCTGACCTGCTGCGGCGGGCCATGGGCAAGAAGAAGATGGAGGAGATGGTCAAGCACCGCGCCCAGTTCAAGAAAGGCGCGGCAGAGAAGGGCATACCTGAGGACGAGGCCGACCGGCTATTTGACCTGCTCGAGGCCTTCGCCAACTACGGCTTCAACAAGTCGCACTCTGCGGCGTACGCCATTCTGACCTACCAGACCGCTTATGTAAAAGCCCACTTCCCGGTGGAGTTCTTTGCCGCTGTGCTCACGGTTGAACGGGGCGACTCCGACAAGGTGGCCGAGTACATCCGGGCGGCGCGGGCGGTGGGGGTCGAGGTGCTCCCGCCGGATATCAATCAGTCGGGCTTCAGCTTCCGGGCGCTGGAAAAAAGCGTGCTGTTTGGCCTGTCGGCGGTTAAGAACGTGGGAGAGCACCCCACCGAGCAGATTCTGGCCGAGCGGGAACGGGGTGGGAAGTTCAGGTCGTTGCCCGATTTTCTGCGGCGGGTGGATGCCAGCGTGGCCAACAAGCGCGTGGTGGAGTCGCTTATCAAGGCCGGGGCTTTTGATGCTTTTGGCCCCAGGGGACCCATGCTGGCCGCCCTGGACGACCTGCTCAAGTGGGCCCAGGCCGAGCGGGAGCGGGCCCAGTCGGGGATGATGGGCCTTTTTGGCGAGTCCCAGGAACCTGAAATTCCCAAAAAACCCCTGCTGGATGCCATTACCGAGCTGCGCATGGAAAAAGAGGCCCTGGGCATTTACGTAACCGGTCACCCACTTTCCCGTTATGCCGGCTTGCGCGAGGCGGCTACCTGTACGGTGGAGGCACTGCCCCAGGCCTTTACCGAACTCAAAGGCAACCGCAACCGTGCGCGGCTATTGTTGGCCGGCATGGTAGAGGGAATCGTTCGCAAGCCGACCAAGTCGGGCGGGATGCTGGTGCGCTTTACGCTGGGGGATGAGACGGGCGCGGTGGAAGTGGTGGGGTTTGGCAAGTCCTACGACAGAATTTCGCCGCGCATCGCCGAGGATGCCGCTGTTTTAGTCGTGGTGGAGGTGGAGCCGGACGGCGAGGGCGAGAGCTTGCGGGTGGTGGCGCAGGATGTATTCCCGTACAACGAACTCGAGGGGATGCCCAAGGTGCTGGAGCTCGAGCTCGATATGGCCCTGATGGACGACGAAAAGCTGCTGGACCTGCGCAGCCGACTCGACGAATACCCCGGCATTTTGCCTGTTCAGCTCAAGGTACGGGGGCCGGGCGGCAGGGCCCTGGTAGAGGCCCGCGAGGTCTAGGCCGCCGAGGATGCCCTGCCGGTGCTCCAGGACCTCGAATGGCTCGAGGCGCGACTGATTCCCGACCGCGAGACGCTACTGGGCTTTGGGAAACCGGC
>CAZIXH010000122.1:0-2599 GCA_964543055.1 uncultured bacterium | reverse complement strand
CGGCAGAGCAGCCCGGCAAGGCGATTCTCGCTCATGGCCAGTTGGTCAAATCTGCTTCTACAAGCTTCGTTCCAGGAGGTCAAACAGCACTACCCTGACGAGCTAGAAGCTAAACTGGAGTGGGCTCGGCGACAGTACGGTTCGGAGATAGCCGAGCGTTTGCGGAATCACCTATGCTAGGCGATGTCCCCAAAGCCATTGGCGACATCGTCGAGGTTTTCCATCGGCTTGGTGTTGAGTACCGTATTGGTGGCTCGGTTGCGAGTTCAACTTTGGGCCACCTCCGCGCTACCAACGATGTGGACATCGTAGCTGACCTGCGTCCGGAAAACCTTGGGTCATTTATAGCCGCCCTGCAGGGCAGATTTTATGTGGATGAAGCCTACATCACCGAGGCTGTAATGCGCGAAAGAGGCTTCAATCTGATTCACCTCGAGACCTTTCTCAAAGTGGACATCTTCCCAGTCAAAACCCGCTCCTTTGACCGAGCCGCATTCTCGCGCAAAATCCGGACTCGTTTGATGGAATCGCCACCTCTGGAAGCGGATTTGCTGACGCCTGAGGATGTTATTTTGAACAAGCTCGAGTGGTACGAACTGGGCGGGCGCGTCTCTGAGCGGCAGTGGGGCGACGTGCTGGGCATTTTGCGGGTACAGACCCACCTGGATTGGGCCTATCTGCGCCACTGGGCAGCGGCGCTGGGGCTTCTGGGGCTGCTCGAGCAAGCCCAGCGAGAGGCGGAAAACCTATGAGACTGGTCTTTCTATACGGCCCCCCTGCCGTCGGCAAGCTCACCGTGGCCCTGGCCCTCGCAAGCCTTACCGGCTACAAGATGCTCCACAACCACCTCCTCAACGACCTGGCCGAAGCCGTGTTTGCCTGGGGTACGCCGCCCTTTGGCGAGCTGGTGCAAAAATTGCGCTTTCAGGTGCTGGGGCTGGCCCTCCAGAAAAACGTTTCCCTGATCTCGACCTTTGTGTATGCCGCACGGCAAGACGACGCCCAGGTGCAGGAGATCAAAGCTTTTGTCGAGGCGGGCGGTGGGCAGTGCGTGTTTGTGCAACTGCGCTGCAAACCCGAAACCCTGCTCGAGCGCGTCGAAGAGGAATCACGCCGCCAGTTCAAAAAGCTGAGCAATGTACAGGTCCTGGAACGCCTCTTACAAGAATACGAACTCTTCCAGCCGGTGCCCTTTGCCGATAGCCTGCAAATAGACACCGACGAACTGAGCCCCCCTCAGGCCGCCCAGGCCATCGTGGCCTATATGGAGGAAACCCCGTGAAGCTGATGTTCTTGTACGGTCCGGCAGCGGTGGGCAAGCTGACGGTGGCCAGGGAACTCGCCCGGCTCACCGGCTACCCCGTCTTCGACAACCACCTCTCCATTGATTACGCGGCCAAGCTCTTTGCGTGGGGCAGCCCGGAGTATGTGCAGCTCCTCCGCGCATTGCGGCTTTTTACCTTTCGGCAGATGGCCCAGATGGGGCAGAAAGGGCTCATCTTCACCTTCGTCTACACCCCGCCCAGCAGCGACGAATTTGTTCAGCAGGTGCTAGAAGTCTGTGAGCAATCTGGCATCGAACCCCGGTTCGTCAAGCTGGAGGCCCCCCGCGAAGTGCTCCTGGAACGAATCCAAAGCCCCGAGCGCAAACCCCTCAAGAAGCTCACCAACCCCGAGCGGCTCCTGTGGATGCTGGAGCAAGGGGCCTTACAGGCCATTCCCTTTGTGGAAAGCCTGCGAATAGACACCAGCGAAACGCCACCCGCAGAGGCCGCCAGGGGCATCGTGCAGCACTTTGGGCTGGAGGCGCTGCCCTAAGCCAGAAATACTTGCAGCGTCACGGTCTGAGTGCACCGGTTAGCTGGGTATAGAGCAGGGCCCCAGCGCCGTACAACCCCAACCAGAGCAGGTCGGCCACCCGGAGCCGTCGGCGCAGCAGCCCCGCAATGCCCACCCAGAAAAGCACCAGCGAAGCAACCAGGCAAAAAAGGCTCAGGTAGGCAATGAACAGCGGGGCCGCTATCGCACGGGTAAGGAGTAGCGAACCCCCCGCCATCACCAGCGGAAGCCAGAGAAGTCCAGTGGCATAGATCAGCCAGCGGCGGCCTTGCATCGGATACCAGTCTACCTAAGTACACAGTCGTATAGATACGTGTACATCTTCACTGGAATACGGGAAGTCATTGCGAGCATCCGCAGGATGCGAAGCAATCCAGTTCACGCTGCCCAGCCGAACGTTTGGTGAGTCTCCTCTGGATTGCTTCGTCGGCCTTTGGCCTCCTCGCAATGAAACCGGTTCGGTCGAGAGACTGGTTGGCGAGCCCTCGCACCAACATTCGTTTTGAGAGATATAGCTTTTAGGGCCAATGTAAGCCCCGCATGGACAGCAGTGGGTCTGGGTTTTTAGCATGGTCTCCATGACTGTGCGCAAAGCCCGCGTCACCTGTCCCCTGGACTGCCCCGATGCCTGCTCGTTGATTGCCACCATTGACGATGCCCAAAATGCACTCCTCAAAATCGAGGGCGACCCCCAGCACCCCATTACGCAGGGCTTTGCCTGCGTCAAGACCTACCGCTACCCCGAGCGCCAGCACCACCC
>CAZIXH010000121.1:0-5296 GCA_964543055.1 uncultured bacterium | reverse complement strand
AACAGTCAACGCCAGACACCACCAGCGAGGTGCACCCACGCATGGCTTACGCCTACCCCCAGTGAGACGCTCTAGTGCCGCTGCTGTAGGGCACCTCCGAACTGCGCAAGTCGCGCCCAAGTGTGGAAGCCGAGCTCAAGGTCGGCCTTTTCTACACCACCATTACCCTGTGGCAAGCCATTCCCCGACTGGTGGACGGGCTAGAAAGTTCGCTCGAGGCGCACTACGGCCAGCGCCCCGATCTTTCGCCCCCACTGGTGTTTCGGAGCTGGATTGGAGGTGACCGCGATGGCAACCCCAATGTGGTGCCGGAAGTTACAAGCTGGGCGCAGAACTACGCCCGCGAAACCGCCCTGCGCAAGTTTGTGGAGGACGTGGACGGCCTGATTCGGGACCTGTCGCTCAGCGAGGAGCGCATCACCATTACCCGCGAACTGCGGCTGACTCTGGAAGAGCATGCCAGGCGTTTGGCGCTGCCCGAGCGCTTCCAGGGGGAACCCTACCGCCAGTTTGGCATGGGGCTGCGCTACAAGCTGCGGGCCTTGTTGGGCGAGCAAACCGGCCCGGGCTACGGCGGAACCCTAGAGTTTATAGGAGATTTACGCAAGGCCGAGGCCAGCCTCAATCAGCTTGGCCTGAAGGAGATTTCTCGGGTCAGCGTGCGCCCCCTGCGGCTCAATGCCGAGGCGTTTGGCCTCGAGCTGGTCAGCCTGGACTTGCGGGAGGAGTCCCGCGCACTGACCGAAGCAGTGGCCGAACTGCTGAAAACCGCCGGGGTACACGAGCATTACGGGGCGCTGGAACCGCTGCAAAGGGAGGCCCTGCTGACCCAGGAACTGGCCACCGCCCGGCCCCTGGCGCCGGTGGGCTACCGTCCGCAGACCAAAGCCCTGCAAACCGCCCTGGAAGCCCTGCGCAACTGGCGGGCGCGGGGGGCCCACGTGGTCTCGATGACCCACTACCCCAGCGACCTGCTCGAGGTACTCCTGTTGGCGCGGGAGGTGGGGCTCTACCGCCCTGGGCGGGCCCTGCCTTTCGATGTGGTGCCGCTTTTCGAGACCCTGAGCGACCTGGAAAATGCCCCTGAAGTGGTGGCCCGGCTGCTGGACAACCCGGTTTTTATGGCCCATGCGCAGGGCCGGGGGGGCCTCGAGGTCATGATTGGCTACTCCGACTCCAACAAGGACGCAGGCTTTCTGGCTGCTAACTGGGCGCTCTACCGAGCCCAGGAAGCCATAACCACCACGGCGAGGAGCCGGGGCGTGCGGGTCTACTACTTTCACGGGCGCGGCACCTCCACCGCTCGAGGGGGTGGCACCGCCGGGCGGGCCATTGCCAGCCTGCCGCCCGGCACGGTGGGCAGCCGCATGCGCCTGACCGAGCAGGGCGAGGCCCTGGCCGACCGCTACGCCCACCCCGACCTGGCCTACCGGAACCTCGAGCAGATGCTCTACCACACCGCGCTGGCCTCGGCTCGCGACCTCTACGGGCAGGCCGAGCCGCTCCGTGAAGCGTGGCGCGAGGCCATAACCCGAGCCGCCCAGCGCTCTACCGAGGTTTACCGCGAGTTGTTGCTGCGCCCCGGCTTCTTCGAGTTTTACGAACAGCTCACCCCCATCCGCGAGATTGGCGCCCTGAACATTGCCAGCAGGCCCGTGTATCGCTCGGGGCGGGTGCGCGAAATCAAGGACTTACGGGCCATCCCCTGGGTGATGTCCTGGACGCAGGTGCGGCTCTTGATTCCCGGCTGGTACGGCCTGGCCGAAGGGCTGGAAGAAATTCCCCTAAGCTTACGGCGGGAAATGTTTGCGCAATGGCCCTTCTTTGCCACCACCCTGGACAGCGCGGCCATTGCTCTGGCCAAGGCCGACCTGGGGATTGCTCGGGAGTATCTGCGCCTGGTTGAGCCCTCCCTGGCCGAGCGTTTCTTTCCCAGCATTGCAGGGGCCTTCGAGAAAACCAGGGCCATTCTGGAAGAAACCTTTCAGAACCCCCTGCTATTCAACCACCCCGTGCTGGCCCGTCAGACCGAGCTACGCAACCCCTATGTGGACCCCATCTCGCTGGTTCAGGTGGAATTGCTCGAGCGCTACCGTCGCACCCCCCCCGAAGCCCCCGAGCGTACGGGTTTGGAGCGGGCTTTGATGCTCTCGTTGCTGGGCATTGCAGCGGGCTTGCGAAATGCGGGCTGAAACCTGGATATTTTGGGCACACAAGTCAGGGCTCTGAGCTCTGACTTTTTGCTTCCCGGGACGGATTATCGGCATATGAAAAACAAACAAAGCCTGCTGAATTCGTACTACACGAATGGGCCGATTTGCACAAACCGATAAATCCTATAAGATGGGCGGCAATCGAAGCTTTGTGAGGAGGTTGCAATGAACAAAGGTTGGATTGGCTTTTTGGCAAGCCTGGCCCTGGCCGGGAGCGTATGGGCACAACGCCCCGATACCATCGTGATCGCACAGGGAGTAGATGTAACGGTGCTCGACCCCAACAACCAGCTCGAGACCCCCACCGCCAACGTATTGGCGAACATCTTTGACACCCTCTATATGCGGATGCCAGACGGCACCGCCCGGCCCTGGCTGGCCACGGGTGTGCGGGCCATCAACCCCACCACCTGGGAAATGACCATCCGTCAGGGGGTCAAGTTTCACAACGGTGAAGACCTGACCGCCGAGACTGTAAAGTGGAACTTTGATCGGGTGATTGATCCGCAGAGGCCCTTGCGCATCTCCAACTCCTGGGCCAATCTGGCCAGCGTGCAGGTGGTCAACCCCACCACCCTGCGTTTCACCACCCGTAACCCCTTCCCGGTGTTTGTCACCCGCCTTACGGGCTTCTACATCCTGCCGCAAAAGTATGTCACCGAGGGCGGCAACCGCTACCTGCAAGAGCCGGTGGGCACCGGCCCCTACAAGTTTGTGCGCTGGGTGCGCGACCAGCAGTTTGAACTCGAGGCCAACCCCAACTACTGGGGCGGCGCTCCCAAAATCCGCCGGGTGATCTTCCGGCCTATCCCCGAAGCCAGTAGCCGGGTGGCCGAGTTGGTCTCGGGCGGGGTGGACATCATCACCAACCTGGTGCCCGAAGCGGTTAATTCGGTGCGTGCCTCGGGGGCCGCCGAGGTCCGTAGCGTGCCCAGCATCCGTAACATCTTCATCATGCTGAATACCAGCGGCAAGGCCGATAGCCCACTTGCCAACCCTAAGGTACGCCTGGCACTCAACTACGCGGTAGACAAGCGCACCATCGTCAAGAACGTGCTGGGCGGCTTTGGGCAGCCCACCGGCTGTTCTCTAAACAGTTACATTTTCGGTTATGATGCCCGAAGCTGTCAGCCTTACGAGTACAACCCCACCCGCGCCAAGCAACTGCTGGCCGAGGCGGGCTACCCCAACGGTTTCTCCATGACCATGGGTTCGCCCAACGGGCGTTACCTCAACGACCGCCAGGTAGCAGAAGCCCTGGTAGGCCAACTGGCCCAGGTGGGGGTGCGCGTGGAGTTGCGGGTACAGGAATGGAGCACCTACGTAGGCCAGATTCTGGAGCGCCGAATCCCTACCGATGCGGTACTGCTGGGCTGGGGCAACAACGAATTCGATGCCGACAACTCGCTTTATAGTCTGTTCTATGGCGGTACCGTGCGCGGTGGCCCCCGTCAGGTAGCCTTCAGCTATATCCGTTCGGTGCCGCTGGACAATGCTCTGTTGCAAGCCCAGCGCACCACCGATCCCGAGCAGCGCAAGAAGCTCTACCTCGATGCACTGCGAGTCTTGCGGGCTGAATCCCCCTGGATTTTCCTGCACCAGCAAGAAGACCTCTATGGTGTAGCCAAGCGGGTAGACTGGAAACCCCGCCCCGATGAGCGGCTGTTTGTGGCCGATATGGCCTTGAAATAAGGCATGCAGCCAGGGTCATTGAATATAGACACTCAGCCTTGCTGTATTGACTTCAGTCGCAGCTACCAATATGTAGAAAGTACAGCGTCTGTTGTTTTGCCGAAGAGCCATACTGAATCGACGATTGTCTATCGTCCATAACCCTTGGTAAAAGGCATCGGTTCTATCGAGGTCTGGATCCTTTACGCTAAATGCCAAGCCATCTTTTGCCCTAGACCCTCGACTCTAAACCGCGTATGGCTGCCTATCTAATCCGTCGTCTCGCACTGGTTCTGGTAGTGGTCTGGGGAACCGCGACGCTGGCCTTCTTTTTACTGTTTTTGTCGGGCGACCCGGTTAACCTGCTACTGCCGCTGGACGCCACGCCAGAGGTGCGCGAGCAGTTCCGCAAGACCAACGGCTTTGACCGCCCGGTCTGGCAGCAGTACCTGAGCTATATGGGCCGGGCCGTGCAGGGCGACCTGGGCATCTCGCTGCGTAACCAGACCCCGGCTTTGGGGCTGGTGTTGGAGCGGATGCCCGCCAGCATGGTGCTGGCCGGTGCTGCCTTGCTGTTCGCTGTGGTTTTTGGCGTGCTGGCAGGAGTGATTGCAGCAGTGCGAAAAGGTACCACCCTCGAGTTTGTGGTGTTATTTTTTGCGCTTTTGGGCCAGTCGTTGCCGGTGTTCTGGCTGGCCCTGATGCTCATTCTGGTGTTTGGGCTCGAGTTGCGCTGGCTACCCATTTCGGGCTACGGGGTCGGGCCCCTTCCCGGCTTCCCGGCCCTGGCCAACCTGGTTTTGCCGGCCATTGCGGTAGGCACTTTTTCGATGGCGGCCATCACCCGCCTGACCCGAGGGGGCGTGCTGCGCGAACTGCGCAGCGACCATGTGCGCACCGCACGCGCCAAAGGGTTGAGTGAGCGGGTAATCATCTACAAGCACGCCCTACGCAACGCAGCCATTCCGGTTGTCACGGTCATCGGGCTGCAACTGGGCAACCTGCTCTCGGGGGCGGTCATCACTGAGACGATTTTTGCCTGGCCGGGCGTGGGTCGGTTGGTGCTGACCGCCGTGACCCAGCAAGATTTCCCGGTGGTACAGGCTGCGGTCATCGTGTTTGCGGTGCTGCTGGCGGTTATCAACCTGGTGGTGGACTTGCTCTATGGGGTGCTCGACCCCAGGGTGCGCTATGCGTAGGGGTCAGTGGCTTGGGGTCAGGGGTTGCGGCAAAGTCCCCCCTTTGGTTCGGGCTGAGTTGAGTCTCCTCAAGCGTACTGTGCAGCCAGCAGGCTGGACACTTTCATTGGGGTTATACCAAACCTGCTCAGCAATGACCCAAAAGCGATATAAGAGACCCTCGGACGCGCCCCCTGGCGCGGCAAGTGATGGGCGCGTTTAGCGCCGCTCACG
>CAZIXH010000120.1:0-3596 GCA_964543055.1 uncultured bacterium | reverse complement strand
GTGCAGGTGAGGTGGCTCCGGCGCGCGTGGCCCTCATCGGCATCGCGGTGGCCGCCGCCCTCACTAGCTTCCAGCAACTCATCCTCATCCGCGCCCCCGACGACATCGGGCGGGCCCTGACCTTCCTGGTGGGCACCGTCTACGGGGCCGACTGGGAGCGCTGCGCGCGGGTGCTACCCTGGGCGGCGCTGCTCCTGCCGCTGAGCTGGCTGCTGTGGCGCCGCTTCGACGTGCTGACCCTGGGCGACCACCTGGCCCGGGGGCTTGGGATGCGCCTGGAGCCCGCCCGCCTGGCTGCCCTGACGCTGGCGGTGGGGCTGGCGGGCGTGGCCGTCACCGGCGCGGGGGTTCTGGGCTTCGTGGGCTGATTGCCCCCCACATGGCGCGGATTTTGGTCGGGCCCAGCTTCGCCCGCCTATTACCGGCTTCGATGCTGCTGGGGGCGATGCTGGTGGTGGGAGCCGACACGCTAGGGCGTGGCCTGCTCCCCCCGATTGAAGTCCCTGCGGGCATCCTCACCACCCTCCTGGGCGCACCCTATTTCCTGTGGCTCCTGCGGCGCACGGGCGGCATCAAACGCTAGCAAACCATGAAACTTCAGACCCGATCCCTCCACCTCGGCTACGAGAACCGCCTCGTGGTCGAAGGGCTCGACCTCGAGCTCTCCTCCGGCAAGATCACCACCTTCATCGGCCCCAATGGCCCGGGCAAGTCCACCCTGCTGCGCTCGCTGGCAAGGCTCTTGAAGCCCCAGCAGGGCAGCGTGCTTTTGGACGGCAAGGCCATCCACCGCCTGCCCACCAAGGAGGTAGCCCGCCAGCTCGCCATCCTGGTGCAGGGGCCGCAGGCCCCCGAGGGCCTCACGGTGGAGGCCCTGGCCTGGTTCGGGCGCTACCCCCACCAGGGCTTCTTCGCCCAGCGCAGCGAGGCCGACCGCGCCGTCGTGGAGCGCACCTTCCAGCAAACCGGCATGGTGGTCTTCCGTGACCGGCCCCTCGAGACCCTCTCCGGGGGGCAGCGCCAGCGGGCCTGGATCGCCATGGCTCTGGCACAGGACACCCCGGTGGTGCTGCTGGACGAGCCCACCACCTTTTTAGACCTCTCCCACCAGCTCGAGGTCATCCACCTGCTGCAGCGGCTCAACCGCGAGCAGGGCAAGACTATCGTGATGGTGCTGCACGACCTCAACCAGGCCGCGCGCTACTCCCACGAGCTGGTGGTGATCGACGGGGGGGAGGTGGTGGTCCAGGGCCAACCCACCGAGGTCATCACCCACGACTTGCTGCGCCGGGTCTTCGGGCTCGAGGCTCACATCACCCTTGACCCTGACACCGGTACGCCCCACGTGATCCCCTACGGCTTATCCCGGCGCTCCTGAATGTGCTCTGGGTTTCGGCTTCACCTAGAGGCTGTAAGAACTTATCCTTAGCGAAGGCGGGCGGCTATGTTTAGATGAACCGCCCTGCATACCCATCCGATGACCGTGATGAGGCATGGGCCTTGGTGCTGCCCTATCTGACCCTCGCCCCGCTGGAAGCATCGCAGCACAAGTACGTCCTGCACAAGGTGTTCATCGTTCAGACCCAGGCCGATGACCCTTCACTGGGCCATCTACCGGCCCTGGTAGCGACGGCGGTCTGCGAACAGGAACGGGCCC
Source organism: uncultured bacterium (assembly GCA_964543055.1). Classification (GTDB taxonomy): domain Bacteria; phylum Deinococcota; class Deinococci; order Deinococcales; family Thermaceae; genus Meiothermus. Next base: position 1,939 of record CAZIXH010000120.1, on the reverse strand, counting down.
GGGTGGGCGCCCTGAGTCAACAGGTGCAGGCAGTGACGGGGGAACCGGTGGAAGGCATCGCCCTTGCCTGAAGGCGTGTTACAGCCAGGATGAATATCCGGGTATTTTCTCACAGGTATTCTTCCCTCAATCGGTTAACCTGTGGCTACAGAAACAGGAGCTCGCCTGAACATCACCAGCTGGCTACAGAGTTGGCTTCGCGGCGGTTCTCCAAAGCCACTAATCCTCTCTGAGCAGGAAAGGCATTTCCAGGGTCTAGATGTACAGGCGGTGCTCGAGGCTCACCTTGCATGGCGCAAGCGCCTGGAGGATGCCGTTCAGGGTCGCCTGGAAGGAGAGCTCGATCTTTCGCTTATCGTGCGGGACAACGTGTGTCAGCTGGGTCAGTGGATTCATGGCCCAGTCAAATATAGTTTGCTATCTGCGCATCCGGAATTTGCCGATTTGCGCGAAGCCCATCGGTGCTTTCATCTAACCGCGGCCCGGGTGGTACAAACCCTGCGTTTGCAAGGGCCTGGAGTCTGCTCAGCGGATTTTAGAGGGTGAGTTTGATCAGCACTCCAAAGCTATTGTGCAAAACCTGGTGCTCCTCATGAAAAAAGAGCGGAGCTTGTCCCCATAACGCTCAGCCGGAAGAAGGCTCCTCGAGCCCCTCCACTTGCGGCTGCAGGAATTCCAGGTTCATCTGGGGTTGAATGGTTGGCAACTTGACATCTAATCACAACAAATAGTAGCTTCTAAAACAGAAACCACAAGATGTGGTTTCCCCTCCGGAGCCAGGGGAAGTGCGGTGAAACTCCGCCGCTGTCGCGCAACGGTTATAGCCCGATCGCCTGCCCGGCTGGGTCTCCTAGTCCTCGCGCAAAGGACGGAAAGGATGGCCACGTGAACCCTTCCAACCCAACCTAAGTCAGCACATGCCTGAACGTGGGCGTGGCATTGATTCTTTGGCCCCTTGGCACCCTATCCGGGGCCGATACGGGAAGTTTTTGGATTTAGAGAGGAGCTATGGTCGTTGCTTATGCCTCGAAAACTGGCAATACCGCCCGCTTTGCTGTGCGGCTGGCTTTGCCCCTTCTGCGCATCGAGAGTGGCCTCGAGCGCCTGGAGGAACCCGCGGTGCTGCTGACCTACACTACTGGGTTTGGCCAGGTGCCCCCGGAGGTGGAACGCTTTGCCCGGGCCAACCACCCTTTCATCCGGGGGGTGGCGGCCAGCGGGAACCGCAACTGGGGGTGCAATTTCGCCAGAGCCGCGGATCGGCTGGCCGAGCGCTATGACTGGCCGGTGCTGCTCAGGTTTGAGCTGGCGGGCCTCGAGAGCGACCGCCGCCGCTTTCTGGAGGCCCTGGAGCATTGGCGGCTCGGATCTGACGGAGGTTGAACGGTGCGTTACCTGGAACTCAACAGTGCTGTATTCCACAAAAAAGACGGCTTTTTCCAGCTCGAGAAAGACCAAGAGGCCGTACAGGCCTTCGAGTCCGAGGTAGAGCAGAAGCTAAGAAAGTTTTCCGACCCCATCCAGCGCCTCAAGGCCCTCATCGCCGAGGGCTACTATGAGGACTTTTTTGCTCGCTACCGGGAAGAGGAGGTGCTCGAGTTATCTGACCTGGCCTACAGCTACGGCTTCCGCTTCCAGAGCTTCATGGCAATTTCCAAGTTCTACAAGGACTACGCCCTCAAGACCGACGATAAGAAGCAGTACCTCGAGCGCTACGAGGATCGGGTTCTGGCGGTGGCCCTGCACCTGGCCCAGGGGCACCCAGCCAAAGCCCGGGCTTACGTCGAGGCCCTGATGGAGCAGCGCTACCAGCCCGCCACTCCCACCTTCCTGAACGCCGGGCGGGCCCGGCGGGGGGAGCTGGTAAGCTGCTTTCTCCTGGAACTCGACGACTCCCTAAACCGCATCGGCTACAACCTGAACCTGTCTCTTATACACC
>CAZIXH010000119.1:0-10142 GCA_964543055.1 uncultured bacterium | reverse complement strand
ACTTCGACCAGCCGGGCGGTGGGGCCGGGGAAAGTGAGCTGCTGGATGTGCGGCGGCTAACCCTGGAACCCGAGCCCGAAGCCTTCAGCCCCGACCTGGACTGGATGCCCCGCTGCGTGCTGATTGCCAACAACACCTTTGTCTGACTGGCTCAGCTCTCCAGAAAGTACCGACGAGAGATCACCACCCTCGCCCAGATTCCCGAGGAAGAGCTCGAGCCCCTGCAAAGCTGGGGCGTGACCGGCCTGTGGCTGATTGGGCTGTGGGAGCGCAGCAAGGCTTCCAAACGAATCAAGCAGATGATGGGCAACCCCCACGCGGTGGCTTCGGCCTACTCGCTCTACGACTACGTGATTGCGAAGGACCTGGGCGGCGAGGCGGCGGTCGAAGTACTGCGACAGAAAGCCGCCCGGCGCGGCATCCGCCTGGCCTCGGACATGGTGCCCAACCATGTGGGGATTGATGGGCGCTGGGTGATGGAACACCCGGACTGGTTCATCAGTCTTCCCTATCCTCCCTACCCCAACTACACCTTCAATGGGCCGGATTTGTCGGAGGATGCGCGGGTGGGCATCTTTCTGGAAGACCACTACTACGACAAATCCGACGCGGCGGTGGTATTCAAGCGGGTGGATAGGCAAACAGGCGAGGTTCGCTACATCTACCACGGCAACGATGGCACCGCCATGCCCTGGAACGACACCGCACAGCTCAACTACCTCAACCCCGAGGTGCGGGAGGCGGTCATCCAGACCATCCTGCACGTGGCCCGGCAGTTTCCCATCATCCGCTTCGATGCCGCCATGACCCTGGCCAAGCGCCACATCCAGCGGCTGTGGTGGCCTGAGCCGGGCGGCTCGCCCTGGGGGGCTTCCATTCCCAGCCGGGCCGAACACGCCATGACCAAAGAACAGTTCGATGCCGCCATGCCGGTGGAGTTCTGGCGCGAGGTGGTGGATCGGGTTGCCCTGGAAGCGCCCGATACGCTCCTTCTGGCCGAGGCCTTCTGGATGATGGAGGGCTACTTTGTGCGTACCCTGGGGATGCACCGGGTCTACAACTCGGCGTTTATGAACATGCTGCGCGACGAGAAGAACGCCGAGTACCGGCAGATTATGAAAAACACCCTCGAGTTCGAGCCGGAAATCCTCAAGCGCTTTGTGAACTTCCTGAATAACCCCGACGAAAAAACCGCCGTCGAACAGTTTGGCAAGGGCGACAAGTACTTTGGGGTGATGACCCTGTGCGCCACCCTACCGGGCCTGCCCATGCTGGGCCACGGGCAGGTGGAGGGCTTCACCGAGCGCTACGGGATGGAGTACCGCCGGGCCTACTACGACGAGACCCCCGACCAGGGCCTGGTGGATTACCACTACCAGCAAATCTTCCCCCTCCTCAAGAAGCGCTACCTGTTTGCCGAAGTGGAGAACTTTGTGCTCTATGACGCGCTGGCCTGGGAAGCCGTTAACGAGGATGTGTTTGTCTATTCGAACCGGGCCGGTAGCGAACGGGCGCTGGTGGCCTACCACAACAAAAACGCCCATACCTCGGTCTGGGTGCGGCGCTCGGTGGGGCAGCCTTTCAAGACCGGGCAAGGGCGCGAAACCCGGCAGGTGGGCCTGGGGGAGGGGCTGCAACTGAGCTTCGACCAGCGTACCTTCAGCATCTTCCGCGACCTGGTCACGGGCCTCGAGTTCATCCGCAACAACCAGGAACTGCACGAGGCAGGGCTTTACCTCGAGCTCGGCCCCTACCAGCGCAAGGTGCTGCTGGACTGGCGCGAAGTCTACGACCACGACGGCACCTACGCCCGGCTGGCCCAGATGCTGGGGGCAACCGGGGTGCCCAGCCTGGACGAAGCCCGGCAGGAGCTGTGGCTGGAGCCCATCCTGCGGCCCTTCCGCGAGCTGGTGAACCCCACCCTGTTCCGCAAGCTGTTGGAAGGCAACGGCACGCTGGACGAAGCCTTGCGCGAGGAAGTGCAGGGCAAGCTGCTGGCGCTCTACAAGGGGGTTGATCAGCATCTGGGTAGCAAACCCGCCCTGTTGCCGGTGCAGCAAGTGCTAAGCCGCCTGGAAGGGGCGCTAAAGGTAGTGGAGCGGGGTGACCTGGTCAGGAGCGGTGCCCTGCTGGGCTGGGTTTTCACCCACGGTCTGGGCAGGGCCGAAGAGAGCCGCGCCCACCTCGAGGAGTGGCGCATGGGACGTGTCCTGGAGCAAACCCTGAGCGAGTTGGGCCTGGGCGAAGCAGATGCGCGGCGCGCGGTGAACCTGACCAGGCTACTCATGGCGCACCTCGAGCTGGCGCAAAACCCGGCCCTGCTGGCTCAGCAGATGCCAGGGTTGCTCCAGGACCCCGACGTGCAGGGTTTTTTGAAGGTCAACCGCTTCGACGGCGTGGTGTACTTCAACCGAGAGGCCCACCAGGCCTGGCTCACGGGGCTGAGTCAGATGTCCCTGACACTCGCAGCTTCCGAGGGTGAACCCCCTGCTCAGGTCGAGAAGGAGCGCAAAGCCTGGGCGGCCCTGGTCGCAAAACTAGAAAAAGCCGCCGAGTCGTCAGGTTATGTGGTCGATCAGTACCTGGCGCGAATTGCACCCAGGAAAGCCACCCCGCGCAAGGCTACGGAGCGCACCAGAGCTCGAGCCTCTGCCACGTCCGCAGATTCTGATGCCCTGAAAACCAAAGCGCCTCGAAAGGCTTCGGCCAAAAAAGCTTCTTCCCCAACAAAAGCGGTCACACCAAAGACCGAAGCCTCCAAAGGTTCGTCCAGCGCCAAAGCCGCCAAAACCGAAAAGCCCAAAACCAAAGGCCCAGCTTCGTCGGCCCGTAAAGCCAGGCGTTCCCCGGCCAAACCCTCTCCCGATGACCTGACCCGCATCAAAGGGATTGGGCCGAAAATGTCGGCAGCCCTGCAAGCAGCAGGCATCACCACCTTCGCCCAGCTTGCCAGGGCCAAACCAGAAACCCTGAAGGCCGCCCTGGCCGCCGCCAACCTGCGCTTTGCCCCAAGCCTCTCCACCTGGGCCAAACAGGCCGCCTACCTGGCTAAAGGCGACGAGAAAGGCTTTGCCAACTACACCCAAAAGCTATCGTCCAAGCGAGCGTGAAAGCAGGCCCAATACCTTACTCGCTTTCGGCCTTCAGCTTTGAGCTTTTGGCTGTAATTCCGTAACCTCCGGCTTCAGGTTCAGTTTCTCGATGTACTCGAGGTAATCCGCTTCGCTCAAGGGATACTTCCCCGCCACAGCCACAATAAATGCCTCCATCACGTTGGTGCCGAAACTACGGCCATCCAGCCGGGGGGTGGTCGTAATGAGCTTGGCCACGCCCCGGGCCCGCATGAACTCGAGGTCGTCGGGGGTGGTGGTGTTGGTCAGGATAATCTTGCCCTGCATATTCTCGGGCATGAAGCGTCGCATAAAGTGCCAGTCGCCCGCAATCACATCGGCCCACTCAAAATAGCGCTGCCGCCAATCCTTCACCTGTTTTTCCTGTTTTTCGCCGGTTGGGTACAGCCACTGGAAGGGCAGTTGGGTGATGATGGGAAGCAGCAGGTAGGCAATTTTTTGCAGCAGCGACAGACGGTAGAGGGGAATGGGCAACCCCAGCCCAAAAATCAGGTCGCCATAAAGCACCCGAGCCCCGGCCTCATCCAGCGCTTCGGCCAGCCCAAAGCGGTCTACCGCGCTCGGAACCAGCACCTTTTTGTTGTTCCAACCAATCTCTTTGTCCAGCAGCCGCACTGCGTGGCGCTCGAGGGTATGCTTCAGCCCCGAACCATCCAGCATGGGGGTTTTGCGGGCCGCATCGGCCATGCGCTGTGCGTCACGGAAGGTGTAGCGGCGATTGCCCGCATACACATACAGGTCGGCGCCCCCCAGGCCAAACGCATCCACCTTGCCGTCGAGCTCCCTGACCAGTTCAATGGCCTTCTCCCAGCTCCCATCGGTGCCGATGCGCTCGAGCACGAAGGTCTCGCCCAGGCTCTCCACATAGATTTCGGCCCTGGAGTTGCGCTTGGAGGAACCGATGGAAACACTCACCACGTGTTTGGGCATGGCTCACAGTCTACTACTGCACCCGTTGACGTCCAGAGGCTCATGCAAACCCTTAACGCATCGCCGAGCCGCCCTGATACCAAATCTGCTCAGAAGTGACCCAAAAGCGATATACAAGTCCCTCGGACACGCCCCCTGGCGCGGCAAGGGAGGGGCGCGTTTAGCGCCGCTCACGCGCAGAGCTGGTGTGAGACCCCGGCTCCAACCAGGAGTTGCCATGCAAAACGACCCCTACGGCCCGGCAATCGCCCGAATAAAACCAATCAGCGCCAGCCCCACGGCCAGGCCCCACAGGTACTGTGCGGTTCGCTTGCTGGCCGCTCCCTGCAGAGCCAAAGCCCAGACCAGCAAACCCAGGAGGGCCGCCCCCAGGGCCAGGGTGAAAAGCATAGCGGGCAGGTTGGCGAAAATAGTTTGGATCATCTAGACCCCCAGCAAGGCCTTAACTTCGGCGGCCACCCGTTCCCTGGTGAAGCCGAGTTTGCTGTATACATCAGCAAAAGGGGCACTGGCCCCAAACCGATCCAAACCCACCACCCGCTGAGCGTAGCGTTCCCAGCCCAGGGTGGTGCCGGCCTCGAGGGCCAGCGTGGGCAGGCTTTGGGGCAAAATCCCCTCGCGGTAGGTATCGGGCTGGGCCTCGAAGGCTTCCCAGCAGGGGAGCGAGACCACCCGCACCCCAATGCCCTCGCCGGCCAAAAGCTTCTGGGCCTCGAGCGCCAGCGAGACCTCCGAGCCGGTGGCCACAATCGCGGCTTTGGCCTCGGGCACATTGGCCAGGATGTAGCCCCCGCGCTCGACCCCCTTAGGCCGCACCCCGTCCAGCACCGGCAGGGCCTGGCGGGTCAGGATCAGGGCGGTGGGGCCGTCGGTGCGCTCGAGGGCCATCTTCCAGGCCACAGCAGTTTCGTTCGCATCACCGGGCCGGATCACCCACAGGTTGGGAATGGCCCTGAGGCTCATCACATGCTCGATGGGCTGGTGGGTGGGGCCGTCCTCCCCTACCCCAATGGAGTCGTGGGTGAACACAAAAACTGTGGGAACACCCATGATTGCGGCCATGCGAATCGCCGGACGCATGTAATCGGAAAAGACCAAAAAGGTGCCCCCATAAGGACGCAAAGCCCGGCTCAGTGCAAGGCCGTTCATGATGGCCCCCATGGCGTGCTCGCGCACCCCATAGCGCAGATAGCGACCTGCCGGGTTATCGCGGCTAAAGTCGGTCATGTCCGAGGTGCGGGTGTTGTTGGAGGGGGTCAGGTCGGCAGAGCCCCCTATCAGTTCCGGCAGCACCGGCACCAGTTTCTCCAGCACCTTGCCGGAAGCGGCGCGGGTGGCCAGTTTTTCCCCGGCAGTAAAGCCGGGTAGATGTGTTTCCCAGCCCTGGGGCAGCCGCCGCTCTATTCTGCGCCGGAACTCTGCGGCTTTATCGGGGTTTGCTTGGGCCAGGGCTTCCAGTTTGGCTTCCCACTCCGCCTGGGCCTGCGCGCCCTTCTCCAGCGCACGGCGGTAGTCGGCGTACACTTCCTCGGGAATGACAAAAGGCTCATGGGGCCAGCCCAAAGCCTGACGGGTAGCGGCGACCTTTTCAGGCCCCATCGCATCGGAGTGGGCTTTGTGGTGGCCCGCCAGGGGCGAACCGAACCCGATAATCGAGCGCACCGAGATCAGGCTTGGGCGGGGGTCGGCCTGGGCTTCACGCAGCGCCGCACGAATAGCCCCCAGGTTCTCCCCCTCTACCCCAGGCACCACATGCCAGCCGTAGGCTTCATACCGCTTCAGGCGGTCCTCGGTAAAAGCCAGCTCGGTACGGCCATCAATCGAGATGTCGTTGTCGTCGTAGAGCACAATCAGCTTGCCCAGGCCCAGATGCCCGGCCAGTGAAGAAGCCTCGCCGCTCACCCCTTCCATCAGGTCGCCATCGGAAGCAATTACGTAGGTGAAGTGCTCGGCAATTTCGCCAAACTCGGCCACCAGTTTGCGCTCGGCAATGGCCATCCCCACCGCCGTTGAGATACCCTGGCCCAAAGGCCCCGTGGTCACCTCTACCCCCGGCGTATGACCGTACTCGGGGTGTCCTGGGGTCTTGGAATCCCACTGGCGAAAGCGCTTGAGCTCTTCTATGGGCAGGTCGTAGCCGGTCAGGTGCAACAGCGCATAGAGCAGCATCGAGCCGTGGCCCGCCGACAGCACAAACCGATCCCGGCCCGGCCACTGGGGGTTTTTGGGGTTGTGCTTGAGAAACTCCGTCCAGAGTACGTAGGCCGCCGGGGCCATGCCCATGGGCATCCCAGGGTGGCCCGACTTGGCCTGCTCTACAGCATCCAGGGCCAGTATTCGAAGTGCGTCAATTGAGGCTTTGACGGTGGAGGGCTGAGTCATACTCAGCAATCATACCGCCTGTGCATTTCGATAGTGTCCACTGGAATCCACCGTCAGGGACCCTGGCCGAAATCCAGCCAATGTCACCAGACAGATGCCAATGCCTGGGTACTCGAGCATCTGAAGCCAGACGCAGTAGCACTGGGTCCTTGTACAGGGACGTTCTTCCCTAGGACATATGTACTCTCACCACCTTCTTAGACTCCCCTACAAGGGGGAAACCGCGATGGAAGAAAAAGAACAACGACCCATAGGCGCACTCTTGGTGGTTGGGGTAGTGACGGTGTTTATCCTGACCTTCTGGTTTTTCCACTTTTTCATGCATCTTGCGAGGGGCTAAGCTATGGAGCAACACGAACACATCATCGAACGGTACGAACGGGCCTGGATTTTTTTCGGCCTGGCTATGATTACGGTCTTCATCATTTTGATTGGCTACATGATGCTGACCATGGGAAACACGAACCCGGTGGGCGCTGGCCGCATTGATGCCACCAAGGTGCGCACCGAGGGGGATTTCGCCAACCCCAGGATTGAGCAGGTAGGCAATGAGTTTGTCGCCTATGTGCAAGCATTCTCATTCGGGTACCTGCCTATGGAGATGAAGCTCAAGGCCGGGAAGAAGGTAACCTTTTACGTCACCTCGCCGGATGTTCAGCATGGTTTTCAAATAGAAAATACCAACATCAACGTCCAAGTGATTCCAGGTGAGATCGCCAAGGTCAGCTATACGTTTGAGAAACCTGGTGAGTATCGCATCATCTGTAACGAATACTGTGGCATCGGCCACGCCAACATGATCAGCAAGCTGATCGTAGAACCATAAAAGGAGCGTTGGATGGCAGTCAAATCCTTTCCCAAGATCGATGTATACACGGGTGCACCTGAAAAGAAGTTCACCCTGTTCATGCTGATGCTGGGCTTTGTTGCCCTGATGGTCGGCACGCTGTTTGGCCCCCTGCAGGCTTTCAACTACGGCGGGCTGGATTTATACCCTTTCCTCAAGCCGGTATTCCAGAGCTACTATCAGGGTCTAACCCTCCACGGGGTTTTGAACGCAATCATCTTCACGCAATTATTTGGCCAGGCCATCATGGTCTACCTGCCCGCTCGAGAGCTGGGCCTCAAACCCAACATGACCCTGGCCTGGGTTTCGTTCTGGATGGCTCTGATTGGGCTTCTGGTTGCCGCCCTGCCGTTGCTGGGCAATGCGGCCAGCGTGCTTTACACGTTTTATCCTCCCCTCAAGGCCCACTGGGCTTTTTATGTAGGCGCTGCTCTTTTCGTGCTTTCCAGCTACGTGAGCATTTATCTGGTTCTTGATATGTGGTCGCGCTGGAAAAAGGCCAACCCAGGCAAAATTACCCCACTGGCCACCTACATGTCGGTCACCTTCTGGCTGATGTGGTTCCTGGCCAGCCTGGGTTTGGTGGTTGAAGCACTGTTTCTGATTGCCTGGTCACTGGGCCTGGTGGCAGGGGTAGACCCGCTCCTGATGCGTACCCTGTTCTGGTACACCGGTCACCCGATTGTGTATTTCTGGCTCCTGCCTGCATACACCCTGGCCTATGTCACGCTACCCAAACTGGCGGGGGGAAAGCTTATTTCCGACCCCCTGTCCCGACTGGTGTTCGTTTTGTTCCTGCTTTTCTCCGTACCTGTGGGATTCCACCACCAGTTCTCCGACCCCGGTATCGCCCCATATTGGAAGATGATTCACACAGTGCTGACAATGTTTGTGGCGGTTCCAAGTCTGATTACCGCTTTCACCATTGCGGCTTCTTTAGAAGTAGCAGGCCGGGCCAATGGCGGCAAAGGTATATTCGGTTGGATCAGAGCCCTTCCCTGGAACAACCCTACCGTGTTGGCTTTCCTGCTGGGCTTCCTGGCCTTCATTCCAGGAGGCGCGGGGGGCATCGTCAATGCCAGCTTCAACCTCAACCAGAACATCCACAACACGGTCTGGATTCCCGGTCACTTTCATTTGCAGGTGGGCACCCTCGTCACCATGGCGGCCATGGGTACGGCTTTCTGGCTGATTCCCCACTTGACTGGTAAACCATTGGTGGCCCGTGGCATGGCCCTAGCCTCGCAGTGGCTGTGGTTCCTGGGTATGTTCATTATGACCTTTGCCCTGCACTGGATGGGCTTCTTGTATGCTGTTCCTCGTCGAGCCCACATCTCGGGTAGCCCCATCGCCATGGAGGCTTACAAAGAAAGCTCCGCTTGGATGGTCTTGAACATCGTGGCGGGGGTCATCCTCCTCATCGCGGCCATTCTGTTCTTCTACGTTATCTACGCAACCGCCTTGCAAAGCCGCCGCAACCCTAATCAGGTGATGGCCGAGGTGCCCTTTACCGAAGTTATCTCCAAACCGGAAGGTAGCAGCCTGGCCTTGCTGACCGAGCGGGTCTGGTTCTGGTTTGGCATCGCCGTAGTGCTGGTGGTGCTGGCCTACGGTCCGGTACTCTTCCAGATGTTTACCAATATGAACCCGGTTCCAGGGCAACGGCTCTGGTGACTTCCCCCTCGAGGAATGCCCCTGGCAAAGCCCAGGGGCGTTTCTCGTCTGTAAACATTTCACCAGGGCGGTTTGAGGCTTAATCCAAGTGATATATCGAGGATAGCAAACAGCCTTCCAGACGATGTTACCGCCCGCCTCACCCCAAGGTTGTTTCCTGAAACCGCTCTATGCCCTATTGAGCCTGTGCTCACAACAAGCAGTAGATTGAAGGCCATGAAGAAGCTTCCCCGTGAAGTTTACATTCTGGGCACGGTCAGCCTGTTCACCGACATTGCCTCGGAGATGGTTTATCCACTCCTGCCGCTATTCCTGACCGGGGTACTGGGGGCTTCGACAACGGTGGTGGGCCTGGTAGAAGGCATTGCAGAGGCCACGGCCAGTCTGTTCAAAGTCATTGGGGGGCGCATCTCGGATCGAATGGCGGCCCGAAGGCCACTAATTCTATTAGGCTACGGCTTCCCTGCTTTACTCAGACCCGTGCTGGCCCTGGCGGTAGCCCCCTGGCAGGTGTTGGCTTACCGATTTCTGGACCGGGTCGGTAAGGGACTTCGGACCGCACCCAGGGACGCCCTGATTGCAGAGGTGGCCGACCAGGACAGCTACGGCCGGGCTTATGGACTCCACCGGGCCATGGATAGCCTGGGAGCTACCCTTGGGCCGCTCCTGGCCTTCTTGCTTTTGCCCTTGCTGGACTTTCGCGGGGTGTTCTGGGTCTCGGCTATTCCTGCAATCCTGGCTACCCTGATCATCCTCCTCTTTTTGCGGGAAAAGCGCGGACTGGCCAAGCCCCTGCCTCCCCTTCGCCTGTCGGCGTTTTCGCCTCAATACCGCTGGTTCTTGCTGGTAACGGGGGTTGCTACGCTGGGGTTGTCTTCAAATGCTTTTTTGATTCTGCGCCTGACTGACCTGGGGCTGGGAGCTGCTCAGGCCACGCTGGTCTACACAGGCTACAACCTGCTCTACGCCCTGATGGCTTATCCGCTGGGGTCGCTGGCAGACCGGGTGGGTGCGCGTCGTCTGGTACTGCTGGGGTTTGCCGCTTATGCCCTGGTCTACCTGGGTTTCGGACTCAGCGCTGCGGCCTGGCAGGGAATTGTCTTGTTTTTGCTGTACGCGCTTTACAGTGCCGCCTTCGAGGGCAGTAGCCGAGCCTATCTGGCACAAATCATCCCGGC
>CAZIXH010000118.1:0-2735 GCA_964543055.1 uncultured bacterium | reverse complement strand
ATCGGGTAACAGGCCAGTCACCGGCAGAACGCCCATCAGCTCTCGCTGCAAAGCGCCCTCGATGAGCTCTACCCAACTGCGGGGCCCCAGCAAATCCGGCGACTGTCCCCGCAGGGCCCGCTTGAGCAGGTTGTGGGCAGCCACAGGAGAGACCACCCGTGACAGGGCCTCGATAATTTTTCGCTCGGTATCGTTCAACTATGCCCTCCAGGGGGTTTTGGGCCGAGACATGCCGGGCCTGTGGAAGATTATAGTGAAGCCCTTGTCAAAACCAGGGTCATCTTGTACCATACCGGTTGCCTGCGTGAACAGGCTCCGTCCTTTGGGGCATCGTCTAACGGCAGGACTACGGATTCTGGCTCCGTCAATCGTGGTTCGAATCCACGTGCCCCAGCCAGATTTATTTTGAAGCACTGCCAGTCTCTGCGCCCTGACCTAAGCGCTCGGCAGAAGCTCAAAATAAACCCAATCTGGCCCCATCGACTAGCGGTTAGGTCACCGCCCTTTCAAGGCGGCGGCAGGGGTTCGAATCCCCTTGGGGTCACCAGAAAACCCTCGGTCTGTGCCGGGGGTTTTGGCTTTGCTGGTTCACGCTCCAAGGCCGATAGCCGATAGTCTATAGTCGATAGCGGATAGTGGAGGGTTTTACCCCGTTTTAGGTGGTTCGCGGAACGAATGGAGCACCTCCCAGAGCCGGTGAACCCGTACAGAGCTTGTGCTTTGCCGTCAGAATCGGAGGCGGCTATAGAGAGAACCGCAACATGAGCCACCCAGTAGATCAATCGGTGCGTTCACGCCTCACCCTGGGGAGTGCGCTGGGCCTTTTCATGACCGGAGCCATTGGGGCGGCGGTGGGGGCGGTTATCCCACAGTGGCAGGCCGAGTTTGGGGTGAGCCGCGAGCTGGCCTGGTATTTCAACCTGTTTTTTGTAGGGGCCTTGCTGGGTATTTTCCTGAGCAGCCGGATGCGCGTTCGCCACCCCTGGCTTTCGCTGGCCCTGGTAGCGGAGGGGCTGGGGTTGTTGCTGATTGCACTTACGCCTCAGGTGGGCGGGGTTTTTCTGGCGGCCTTGTGGCTGGGCTTGGGGGTAGCGGTGGTCAACTTTCACTGCAACGCCCTGCCGCTCGAGCTGTATCCCCAGGGCCAGATGGCCATGCTCAACCGCATCAATGCGGCTTTTGGGGTGGGGGCGGTGCTGGCGCCTTTGCTGATGGTCTGGCTGCCCTGGCGGGCGGGTTATGGGGTGCTGGCCGCCGTGGCCCTGGTGGGGGCTCTACTTTTGTGGAAGGCGCCTGCCCCACCTGCGCGATTGCGTAGTGCAGAAACAAAACAGCCTTCCAGACTGCTCCCCTTTGTGCTCTTTGCGGTGGTGTCGTATGTGGCGGTGGAGCTGGTGGTCTCGAGCTTCTCCGGCCTGTATCTGCGCCACCTGGGCTACGACCCCCGCCTGGTGGGGCTCTTGCTCTCGCTGTACTGGGTGGGGCTCACGCTGGGGCGCTGGCTGCTGGCCGACTTCATCGCGGCCCGTCCGCTGGCCCGGCTGGCCGGGCTGCACCTGGGGGCGCTGGTGGTGGCGCTGTGCTATTTTGTGCCGCCCCTGGCCTGGCTCTTCCCCCTGGTGGGGTTCCTGGTGGCCCCCACCTTTCCCACCCTCTACGCCTTCACCGAGCGGCACATCGGCTATGCGGGCCTGGCCTTCCTGTTCTACGCTGCGGCGGTGGGTGGCAACCTGATTCCGGCGGGCTTTGCCCTGGTGCCCAAGGAGGCCCTGGCCCTGGGTATGCTCCTGGTAGTGGGCTGGATGGCCGCCATGACCCACCTGCTCAGGAGTAAAGGTGAAACTCAAAGCCCTTCTATTTGACCTGGACGGCACCCTGGCCGACACCGACCGCCTGCACGAGCAGGCCTGGCTCGAGGGCCTGGCGCAGCACGGTATTCAGGGTGACCACGCCTACTACCAGACCCAGATTAGCGGCGGCCTCAACCCCGAGATTGTGCGGCGCTTGCTCCCTCAGCTTTCCGAGGCCGAGGGCGAGGCATTCCTGGCGCAAAAAGAGGCCCGTTTCCGCGAGCTGGCCGCCGGGGTTGGGCCGCTGCCGGGGCTTGGCGAGCTGTGGAACTGGGCGCAGAGCCGGGGTCTGCGGCGGGCGCTGGTCAGCAACGCGCCCAGGGTGAATGCCCTTTTCATGCTCGAGCGGCTCGGCCTAAAGTTCGACGCCGTTGTACTCTCCGAAGAACTTCCCGCCGGTAAACCCGACCCGCTGCCCTACCGCACGGCGCTGGCACAACTGGGCATAGGCCCGGACGCCGCACTGGCCTTCGAGGACTCCCCCTCGGGCGTGCGGGCTGCCGTGGGGGCCAGCATCCGCACCGTGGCCCTTACCACCGGACACCGGCCCGAGGCCCTGGAGCAGGCCGGGGCTTTCCTGAGCATTGCCGACTTTACCGATGGGCGCCTGTGGGACTGGCTGCAGAGCCACGACCCCACCGCACCCTAATAAACCCAGGGAACCAGCTTTTTGACCCGGCGCTTGTAGTTTTGGTACTCGGGGTAGAGTTGCTCTAAAAAGCGCTCCTCGAGCGCCGCCTTCCAGTTCAGCAGCCCAAACAAGAGCGTGCTCAACCCCACCGTCCAGAGGTTAAGGTGCGCCAGGCTGCTCCCGATGGCCCACAGCAGCACCCCGCAGTAGATGGGGTGCCGCACCACGCGGTAGAGACCCTCCCGCACCAGATA
>CAZIXH010000117.1:0-7338 GCA_964543055.1 uncultured bacterium | reverse complement strand
AAGCGCTTCATCTACCCGGTGAGCCGATGGCCCGGGCCTCTAACAACTGGGTGATTGGCCCCTCGCGGACCGTGAGTGGCAAACCCTTGCTGGCCAACGACCCGCACCTGGGGTTAGGCGCGCCCTCGGTGTGGTATCTGGTGCACATGGAAGCCCCGACCTACAAGGCCATGGGTAGTAGCTTTCCGGGGCTGCCAGCAGTGGTGATTGGCCGCAATGAGCGCATCGGCTGGGGGGTCACGACGGTAGGCGCCGATGTACAGGACCTTTACATCATGGAAGAGGTTGCGGGGGGCTATCGTTACAAAGGGCAGGTGGAGCCCTGGCGGATCCGCACCGAGGTGATCAAGGTCAAGGGTGAACCCGACGTGACCCTGCGGGTGCGGGAAAGCCGCTATGGGCCGGTCATTAACGATGTGGTGAATAATCCGGGTGCGAGACCACTGTCGCTACGCTGGACCAGCCTGGACGCCACCGACCGTACCATGGAGGCTTTTTTGGGCATTGCCCGTGCGCAAAACTGGGAACAGTTCAAAGCTGTGCTGGCCCTCTACAACGCCCCCAGTCAGAACTTTGTTTATGCCGATGTGGACGGCAACATTGGCTACATGGCCCCGGCCCGCTTTCCCATCCGCAAGCCCGGTCATTCGGGCCTGATGCCCGTCCCGGGAGATGGCAACTGGGACTGGCAGGGCTACCTGCCGCAAGACCAGTGGCCCCAGGTCTACAACCCCAAAGAAGGCTTTATCGTAACCGCGAACAACAAGGTGACCGCACCCAACTACCCGCACACCATCTCGCTCGAGTGGGAGGAACCCTACCGTGCCCAGCGCGTCCGGGAGCTGATTCTGGCTAAAGAAAAGCTCGCTTTGGAGGATATGGTGGTTATGCAGCAGGACATTACCAGCCTGCTGTACCGGGAGTTTAAGCCTGTGCTCGAGGTGCTCAACCCGCTCTCGGAAAACGCCCGGCAGTGGAAAGCCCGCTTGCTGGCCTGGGACGGGGTGATGCGGGCCGAGCAGGTAGAGCCCACGGTCTTTCAGGCCTGGTACACCGAGCTCACCCGCCTGCCCAGCAAGGAGGTGGGGCAGGAGTTCTGGGAACAGCCTCGCTTTGTGCTCGAGGCCATGCGCCAGGGTGACCCGGCCTGCCAGACCAGCGACACCCAGACCTGCCTGGACTTTGCGGCGCTTGCGCTAGACCGGGCGCTGGACCGCCTCAACAACAACCCCCCGCGCTGGGGTGAGCTTCACCAGGCCACCTTTCCCCATGCCATTCTGACCAACGTTTCACCCCTGAACCGCATAGCGGATCGCTCGGTGCCCCACGGAGGCGACCGTTACACCCTCAACCGCGCCTCTTACAACCCCAGCAACTTCAAAATGACGGTGGGAAGCAGCTACCGCCACATCCTGGATTTTTCCGACCTCGAGCGCTCTTTGTTCATTCACCCCATGGGCCAGTCCGGGGCGCAGCTCTCCGGCGACTACGACAGCCTCTTGCAAAAGTGGGCCAGTGGGCAGTACCTGCCCATGCGGATGGGGGAGACCGGCTTCAGAACACGGCAAACTTTGGAGCCACAGCGGTAGAAGCGAATGCGATGTATTTATCGTTGCATCCGAGTCGGCTTGAGCTTGGATGCAGCATTCGAAAACCCTCAGATGGGTGGATAGGTTATCGGGGTTGGACAAACCAAATGAGGTGTGGCTCAAACCGACCCAGCTACGGGGTGCAGGGTAGGAATGTACTTGACAAGGTTTTGAGTATGACTTATAACTTTCATGACACTTTTTGCTCAAATGAAAATTTTTTCCACAGCCACTCTTTGTGCAGGACCGTAAGATGCCTCGTCCCCAGCCCTTGCCCCCATCTGAAATCCCTGCCCTCAAGCGGATTCAGGCGATTCGGACTGAAGTGGGTGAAAGTTCTCTGCGGCTGATTGATTACATTTTGAACAACCCCAAAACCGTGCTCAGCCAATCCATCACCGAGTTGACCGAGGCGGCGGGCTCGAGCGACCCCACAGCGGTGCGGCTGTTCCGACGGGCGGGCTTTCGCAGCTTTCAGGACTTCAAGATTCGCCTCGCGCAGAGCCTGGTTCCTGGGGTGAGCAGCCTCAACCCCGAGATCAGGCCCAACGACACCGCTTTGCAAGTACTGGAGAAGGTGTTTGCGACCTCGCACATTACCCTCAAAGAAACCCTCGCCCACACCGATGAGCAGGTACTCGAGGAAGCCGTACAGGCCCTGTTGAACGCTCGAAAAATCGAGGTGGTGGGCTGTGGGGTCAGTGGTATTGTGGCGCAGGACACCGCGCATCAGTTCAGCCGCTTGGGCTTGCTGGCCAGAAGCCATCACGACCCCCATTTTGCAGCCCAGGTGTGTGCTCTGACGGACCCCGGCGATGTGGTGCTGGCAATTTCCCACACTGGTTCCACCAGTGATGTGCTGGAAGCGGTGGAACTGGCCAAAAAAAACGGCGCTACGGTGATTGCGCTCACCGGACTCAAGCGCTCTCCGCTCACGCAACTCGCCGACCTGACCCTGCGCACCTCGAGCCCCGAGTCGAGCTACCGCAGTGAGGCGATTGCTTCCCGAATTGCTCAACTGTGCATGGTGGACGCTTTATGTGTGGCCCTGCACTTGAGGCTCGAGCCTCTCTCGAGCGAGCGGCTGCGTAAAACCCGCGAGGCCCTCAAGGAAAAACGCCTGTAAGGAGGAAGCGATGAAGCGTACGTTCATTTTAGCCATAGCAGCCCTGATGTTAGGAGGCCTGGGTCTGGCCCAGAGCTTTAACTGGGAGCAGGCTCGAGGAAGTCAGATTCGGGTGTTGCTCAACCAGCACCCCTGGACTACCGCCATCACCCCATTTTTGCCCGAGTTTGAGCGCCTTACCGGCATAAAAGTGGTGGTGGAGACCTTCCCCGAAGCGCAGTTTCGTAACAAGGTTCTGGTAGAGTTGGCCTCTGGTACGGGCGCACTGGATGCTTTCATGCTGACCCCCAACCAGGAGGGCAACCTTTACCTCAAGTCAGGCTGGCTCGAGCCACTCTCGAGCTACATTAGCAACCCAGCCCTCACGGCGCCTGGGTTTGACCAGGCCGATTTCTTTCCCGCCTCGATCCGGGCGGCCAGCATCGGCGGTAGTTTGGTGGGTTTGCCCATTCAGCAAGAAACCACCATGCTCTTTTACCGCAAGGACTTGTTCCAGAAATACAACATTGCTGTGCCCAAAACCTTTGCCGAACTAGAAGCTGCTGCCAAAGCCCTGCACAACAAGGACGGGGTTGCAGGTATCGGGCTTCGCGGGCGTGGTGCGGCGGCCACCAGTCAACTGGCCCCCTATCTCTTTGGATTCGGCGGCGACTGGCTTTCGGCCAACCGTCGCAGCCGCTTCTTTGACGCCGAGTGGGTCAACGCCCTGACCTTTTACTCGGGCCTGCTGCGCAACTATGGTCCTGCCGGTTCAACCACCATGAGCTGGCCCGAAATCACCAGCCTGTTTGCCCAGGGCAAGCTGGCCATGTTCACCGATGGCTCGCTCTTCAAGAGCATCCTCGATGATCCCAAAACCTCGACGGTGGCCGACAAGGTGGGTTATGCAGCCTTCCCGGCTGGCCCGACTGGCAAGCGCACCCCGGTAGCCATCACCTGGGCGCTCTCGATGTCCAAAGCCTCTAAGAACAAAACCGCTACCTGGCTGTTCATGCAGTGGGCCACCAACAAACAAAACCAACTGCGGGTGCTGCTGGCCGATGTGCCTGCTTCCCGCAAGAGCGCCTGGAACAGCCCGGAATACAAAGCCAAAGATAAGAATCCCGAGTGGAGTGCGATTAACCTGGAGCAGCTCGAGTACGCCAACCCCGTCTGGAACCCACCCGTAATTGCAGTGGGTGAGGTGCGCGATATTCTGGGTCGGGCTATCGTGACGGCCATCAACGGCGGCAACGTGCGCGATGCCCTGACCCGCGCAGCCACCCAGACCAATAGCATTCTGGACAAGGAGCGCTAAGCCCCGACCCTGCGCCCAGCCTGGTCATACGGCCAGGCTGGGTATTCAGAACCCTATGACCCAGACCCCTTCTCAGGCTGAACCCGAACGCCGCTTTAGCTTTATCGACAAAAACCTGTGGTGGCTGATGCCTGCCCCGGCGGTGTTGCTGCTGTTTGTGCTGACCATTCTGCCGCTTTTGTTCAACCTCGTTCTTTCCACCCAGGATCGCTTTGTTTCCGCTGCCCAGCAGTCGAGCTTTGTGGGTTTGGGCAACTACCTTAACATCCTCCAGGACGAACGCTTCTGGAACTCGGTCTGGCAGATGACCAAGTTCACCCTGATTGCGGTGCCCACCCAGTTGGTGCTGGGGCTGCTCATCGCGCTGCTCTTGAACCGTCAGGTGCCCGCGCAGGGTCTGGTGCGGGCCTTGATTCTGCTCCCCATGATCTCTACCCCGGTAGCCATTGCCCTGATCTGGGCCTTGATGTTCAACCCCCAGCTGGGGGTACTCAATTACTTCTTGGAAACGTTGGGTCTGGGACGCTCACTGTGGGTAGCCGACGAACGCCTGGCAATTCCCGCACTGGCCCTGGTGGATATCTGGCAGTGGACACCGCTGGTTGCCATCATCCTGTTGGCGGGTTTGCAAACCATGCCCGAGGAACCCTTTGAGGCCGCCCGCATTGACGGGGCTTCGCCGTGGCAGTTGTTCTGGCGCATTACCTGGCCCTTGCTGCAACCTACCCTGTTTGCGGCCCTCACCCTGCGCCTGATTGACGCGCTCAAGACCTTTGACATCATCGAAGTGATCACCCAGGGCGGCCCTGGCATAGCTTCCGAAACCCTTAACGTCTACGCTTTCCGCACGGGCTTCGAGTTTTTCAGGGTGGGTTATGCGGCTTCGCTCCTGACCATGCTGCTGCTGCTGGTCACCGCCGTTGCGGTGGGGGTCAACCTGCTCAGGAGGACACGATGACCTTCCTGCGTACCAAAGCGGGGCGTGACCGCCTGAACAATTGGCTGCTCAACTCCCTGTTGCTGCTGGTGCTGGTGGTGCTGCTGTTTCCCTTTGTGTGGATGATTCTGACCAGCCTGCGCAATCAGGTGCAGAACACCTCGGCGGTTCCGGTATGGTTGTTCTGGCCCACCCTGCAAAACTACCGCGATGTGATTGTGGGCAACAACTTTTTGTTCTTTACCTTCAACTCTTTTGTTATTGCGACAGCAGCGACAGGACTGGGGCTGCTGTTTGGCCTGCCGGCTGCCTATGCGATAGCGCGGTTCAAGCTGCGGGGGCTGGCCGCCTGGATTTTGGTCTCGCGCATCATTCCCTACATCACCTTTTTGCTGCCCTGGTTTTTGGTCTTTAGCAACCTCAAACTCATTGATACCTATCTGGCCCTGATCGTGACCCACCTGATCATCACACTGCCGATGATTATCTGGGTGATGATTGCATTTTTTGAAGATATCCCCCTGGACCTCGAGGAGGCTGCGATGGTCGACGGCATGACCCGCTTCGGTACTTTTTTACGCATCGTGGTTCCGCTGGTGATGCCGGGGGTGGTGACGGCCTCGATTCTGGCTTTTATCTACTCCTGGAACCAGTTTCTGTTCTCCCTAATTTTAGCTGGCCCCAACACCAAAACGGTGCCGGTGGCGGTCTTTAATTTCATTTCCTATGGCTCCATCAACTTTGGCGGCATCGCGGCGGCGGCGGTGCTGATTACGTTACCGGTGGTGATCCTTTCGCTCATCGTGCAGCGCCATATTGTGCGCGGTCTGACCAGCGGTGGGGTGAAGGGATAAGTCATATCAGATTCGGTTTGTTTGACCTCGTCCGGGCACCAACCTACCTGATCCACGGGAGTGCTCGAGGATTCAAAAAGACAACCGTCAGTGCTTTTGGTTTGAAAACTGTCCTTGTGAATCTGGTTTAACCACGGGGTAAGGCTGGCACAAGTCAGTTGTTCGTACCCATGAAAGAGGCCCCATGTTAGCTCTACGCAAACTCCAACCTGGCTCACCCCTGCTGGCCCTCGAGGACATCCCCCCGCCGCAAGCGGGCCCTGCGGAAGTCCTCATTGAGGTGGCTTATGCGGGCATTTGCGGCACCGACCTGCACATTCAGCTCGACGAGTTTCCCTCCGAACCCCCGGTTACCCTCGGTCACGAGGTAGCTGGTCGAATTGCTGCGCTGGGTGAGGGTGTTAAAGGCTGGCAGATAGGTGAACCCGTCACCTGCGAAACCTACTTCCATACCTGCCAGCGCTGCGTGTACTGCCGGAGTGGCGCACCCAATCTGTGTGCAGATCGGCGTTCGATAGGCTCACGTGAGAACGGTGGGTTTGCCCGCTATCTACGGGTACCCGCTCGCAACCTGCACCGCCTGCCGGCGCAGTTGAGTTTGCAGGCGGCGGCCTTTACTGAACCGCTGGCCTGTGTGGTGCATGCCTTACTGGAACAAACCAGCCTGGCTTTGGGCGAGCGCTGTATTGTGAGCGGCCCTGGCCCTATCGGCTTGTTGTGTGCGCAGGTGGCGCGGGCTTCGGGTTGCAGCGTTGTGGTGCTGGGAACCGATGCCGATGCCCGGCGCCTGGCGGTCGCCCGTTCCCTGGGCTTCACCACCCACACCGTCAGCGAACCCGATCTCAAGGAAACCTTGCTGCAGCAGACCGATGGCCGGGGCGTGGATGTGGTGATTGAGTGCGCGGGAGCCGAAGCCAGCGCGGCACTGGCATTGGAGCTGGTGCGCCCTCGAGGCAAGTACATTCAGGTTGGCTTGTTTGGGCGTAGCATTGCCTGGAACGCCGATCTGGCCTGCCTCAAAGAACTTCACATCTCAGGCTCCAACGCCACCGTGCCCAGCGCCTGGCCTAAAGCCATCGCGTTGCTGGCCTCGGGCGTGGTGCAGACCGAGCCGCTGGTGTCGGAGGTGGTTCCACTTTCTGGGTGGGAGCGGGCCTTTGCCCAACTGCGGCAAAAAGACGCCCTGAAAATTTTGCTGCGGCCCGAACAGGAGGGTGTGTGAAGGTTGGTTTTGTTGGACTTGGAAAAATGGGTGGCAACATGGCACGCCGCTTGCTGCGGGCTGGTTTTGAGGTCGCAGGCTACGACCCTCACCCCAGTGCCATCGAGGGCTTGCAGGCCGCGACCTCGCTGGAAGGCTTGGCAGCAGAGCTTCCCACCCCGCGTATCGTCTGGTTGATGCTGCCCGCAGGCGAAATCACCGAGAACACCCTTGCCCGATTAGCCGCCATCCTTTCCTCTGGCGACCTGGTGGTGGACGGTGGCAATGCCTACTACAAGGACTCCCAGCGTCGGGCCCAGATGCTAGCAGAGCA
>CAZIXH010000116.1:0-6313 GCA_964543055.1 uncultured bacterium | reverse complement strand
GGACATCCCGGTTTCGCAGGCTGGCGCGGGACTATGAGCGGCTGGCTGAGACCTTGCGAGGCTGGCACTGGTTGGCTTTCTCGATTCTGATGACGGCGAAAACTGTGGAGCTTTTACGAACAGCTAGTTAGCAGGCTCTAGTGTTTTCAAAGGCCTGTGCCCTATCCCCTGACCCCTGTTCCCCATTCCATCGTTCTCATGATTGGCAAAGTGTTTAGACGAAGACGGTATTACATGCCTCTGGTTGGGTCTCACTGAGAGGAAAGCCTTTTAAGGCTTGCAGACTGGAGAACTCCCTGCCGGCTACTGCATGGGCAAGGCCGAGACGGTGGCCGACCAGCCTTCAATCTGCACCTGGTCGCCGGGGGCTAGCTCTTTGCGCAACAAGGCCAGGGCAATGGCGCCCAGGCGGGGCGACTCGACGGCGGTGCCGACCCGACCGACCTGCTTGCCTTCGCGGAATACGGGGGCTCCGGAGGGGATTTCCTTCTGGCCCAGCAGGCCCATCAGCTGGTAGCGGGTGTTGCCCCGCGCCTCGAGCCTCGCCATAATTTCCTGCCCCAGGTAGCAGCCTTTCTTGTAGCTTATCCGGCCCTCCCAGCCAACTTCCTGCGGCAGCTCGCCCAGGGCCTCGGGCAGATCGGCCAGGCCGCGCTCGACCCGCCAGATCTGCCAGGCTTCGCGGCCTACCGGGGTGGCTCCGTTTTCGAGCAGCATCTTGGCAAAGAGCGATCCCTGATCGGCGCTTGCAAATAGCCAGAGGCCCAGCTCATCGCGGGTCATGACCAGGGCCTCGGTTTTGCTCAGGCCCCAGCGAGGGGGCAGAGGGCCCAGCCGCCCGGCGATTTCCTCGGCCCTGGAACCTTGCAGGCGCAGGGTGAGCCAGCCCTCGAGCGCGTTCACCTCCACCTGATCGAACACGATGTACTTGCGAAACCGATTGGCAAGCGCTTTGGCGCTGGGGGAGCTAATCCAGAAGGATTCGCCCAGATGGAGCACCAGGCCAGCGTGCTCGACCTGGCCCTTGGCGTTCAGGAAGACCGTCTCGAGCCAGCTCCCTTCGGGCATGCCGCGGATGTCGGAGGTGCACTGGTTATGCAAAAAATCGCGCCGGTCCAATCCTTTTAGCTCCACCAGCCCATATTCGGAGAAGTCGAGCAGGGCTGCGCCATAGCGCAGAGCCTCGAGCTCGGCCTCGAGGTCGCCGTAGTTCCACGGAATCTCCTGCTCACCCTGGGTATGCCAGGTCACCCCTAACGAGTCGGGAAAACGCCGCAACGGCATACTGATAGTTTAAGGCCATTGGTCGGGCGATGTTCCATTGAAATTACGAAGTACCCTGGGGTGGGGCTCGTTTGCACCTGGTAAATTTTCCGCTGTGGCTATCGCGCTCTTACCAGAGGTATCCGCCCATCAGACGACCAGGGTTCTGTCCGGGACAAATCTTTGTTGAAGTCGGATGGAATCCCAAATCTGCTCAGAAGTGACCCAAAAGCGATATAAGAGACCCTCGGGCGCGCCCCCTGGCGCGGCAAGTGAGGGGCGCGTTTAGCGCCGCTCACGCGCAGAGTTGGTAGAAGAGCGCTCTATTTTACCTGCACCCGGTACAGGAAGTACCCTCCCTGGGCCGGTAGCAGAGCGGGCAAGGTGCCGGGGCCGCTAGGGTTGGGGGCGGTGCTGAGGCTGCACAGCGAGGCCAGGTTGAGGCTGATGCTACTCACGCTGCCCAGATCAGGGCGTACCAGGGTGCCGTTTGGACAGGCCAGCTCGAGCTCCCCGGCACCGCCATAGGCGTTTTGCACCAGGGTGGTGAAGAAGGGAATGGGGTCGGCCAGCACCACATTGAAGATGGGCTGGCTGCCGATGTTCTGGTAGGCGATGCGGTACTCGAGCACCTCGCCGGGCCGCCCCTGCACGTTGGCCGCGAAGGGGCTGCCCGTGCTTATGTTGCGTACTTCCTTGAGCAGTTGCAGGCCCCCCGCCGTGACCACGGTGGTGGTGTCGAACACCTGCCGGGTGTCGGTAATGGCCGGGTTGTTGACCCACCCCAGGGCGGCCTGAAGCTGGGCCATGTCCACCCGCCCCGCCGGCAGACCTGCCGGAACCACTACCTGCAACTCGAGGGCACAGGCCCGCAAGCTGCCATCGCTTTCACGCGGCCAGGTGGCGTCCACCGTGAAGCTCTGCGGCAAGGGTTGGAAGCCCTCGCCGGGGTCGGCAAAATCGCCATCGCAGTTTACATCGCGGCGCAGGGCGTAGGTATAGCTGCCCCCGCTCTGGCTGAGGTTCACGGTGCCCAGGGTGCCCGGACGGTACAGGTGGCTGTAGGTAGTCGTACCGGGGCTGGGCGACTGCCCCGACTGGTCGGGGCTCAGTCGGCTATCGCGTACGACCCCGAAGTTGTAGCCTTCGTAATACTGCCCTGGGGTAAAGCCGCTAATGGTTCGGCTCGCTGCGGCAGCGCTGCCATAGCTGGTCGCCAGGTTCACACTGGCCCCGCCCACGTTGCTGCCGGTGGCGGGCTGCTGGGGGTGGCTCAGGGTCAGGGTAGAACCAAAGCTGGCCGGGATGAACAGCGTATAAAGGCCATTGGCATCGGTATTGGCGCTGCGGCTACTGGCGCCGCTCGAGGCAGTTACCAGCACATTCGGGATGCCAGGCTCCCCCCCGTTTTGTAGCGCGTCGTTGGCGGTTCCGGCGCCTAGCCCGTCGTCGCGGAACACCGTGCCGCGAATACGCGAACCGTTGAACAGGCCAAAGTCCTGGTTGGTGAGGTTGGTGGAGGTGATGGTCAGGTTTCGCTGACCCGGGTTTGGGTTGATAAACAGCCAGCCGGGGGGGTTTGCAGGGGTGGTGGCCGTGGCGGAGTTGGTAACTACAAGTTGATAACTTCCCGCCGGTATAGCGTTGAAGCTAAAGGCACCACTTCCGGCGCTCACCAGGGCTGAGCCAATTACGGTACTGCCCTGAACCAGGTTGACATAAACCGCTGGACCACCGGCCCAGCTTTCGGCGTCGTTGACGCTGTTGGGTTGCAGGTCGTGATAAACCTTTCCGGAGACGATGGCACCAAAAACGATGTCCAATGCATAATCTTCCACCTCGCCGCTATCGAAACCGCCGGTTGGCGTAGGGCTACCTATGAAGTCCAGGTCGCTGGATAGCCGTAGCCGCAGGTACGTTGTGCCCACACTCAAGCCGCTCAAACCCGTCCACTGTAGAGTAGCGCTTGTCGCGCCGCTGGGAACATTTGCTGTAGCTCTTTCGGAAGGGTCGAACACACCATTTCGGTTGAAGTCAATCCAGCCTGCCAGCACGGCGGGCAAGCCGGTAGTGTTCGTAACGGGAATGTTGCTCAGGGTGTAGCTGGTGGAGCTGGAGGTCAGTACGGGAAAAGTGGCAAAAGTGTTTTCGTCATTAACGCCGTTATTGTCGTCGCCGTTCGCAGGGGTACCCGGTTGACCGTTGCTATCGGCGTCTGGGGCGGTGGTGCCGATGTAGATGCGGTTGTCCAGGTCATGGTTGGCGCCGTTATTGCTGGCAGTGGTGCCATAGGTATCTGGAGCATCCCCCCAGTCCGACTGACTGCTAATTAGCCCCAGGAAAACCGTGCTGTCGTACTGGCCATCCCCGGCATCGGCAATGGCAATTTTCACGCGGTAGGTTTGCCCCGGTACCACCACCACCCGGTTTCGCAGTGGGCGGGTAAACCCGTCCATCTGGGTGTTGGTGAAAAGGCTTGGGTTTGGCGGGTTATTGTTGTTGGGGTCGCCGTTGTCTTGGTAGTAGGCGGCGTTGCTCAAGTCGCATCCGGCCACTGGCGAGGATACCTGGTACCCTACTGCCCCTCCGTTCACGGTGTTGATGCTGATGCGGCTGTTGTTGGGCAGGATCGCCAGGTTGACTGCTCCGCTACTGTAAGGCCCCGAAATACCAGGCCCGCTGACGAAGAGACCCAGGGCATCGTTGAAGGTCGAGCACACATACGCGGGGGACGCTTCGCCCCCGAAAACGAACTGAAAATTCAGGGTTCTGCCTGTGGGGATAACCTGAAACTGCAAAATAACCGTGTCGTATCGGGTTGTGCTACCGGCCAGGGTGGTTAGATCGGTGTCTGTGAGCTGTGCGCCAGATATAGTGGAATTTTTACGGTTATTGGGTCCGACAACAGAGGTTGCGAAGTTGCCGGTGGTAAGTACCACCCCGTTTGGAATGCCCACCACAGGGCCGGGGCCGCCAGTGGTGCCTCCGGTAAAGGTACCTGTGTTGTTTTGGCCTGTGTTCGCACGGCTCAGCGTAGCCGAACCCGCGACCACCGTGACCCCGGGGCCGGCCAGGGCGTTGGCCAGCGCCTGGGCATTGGTGTTATTGGTGATGGAAAGCTGGGCCTTAGCCGTAAGAAAAAAGCACAAAGCGAAAATAATTAGGAGCGGCTTGAGTGGGTCGAGAAATGTTCTCACCTACCACCTCCCAGGAAGTCCAGCCGAAGGTAGAAGCCGGGCGCGGTGTCGGGGGTCAGGCCCACAAAGCCGCCCAGGGTGTAGCCGACATTGAACCACAGGCCCTCTACCAGGCGGAAGCTGGCCTCGAGCGAAAACGCCGTGGCGCTGCTCTGGGTTCCGGGCTGGAGCTGGTAGTAGGCGGCGGCCCCCAGACCCAGCCAGTCGGTGAGGTAGTAGTTGCCGCCCAGGCCCAGCTGGTAGGTGTGGCCGGTGGGGTCGTCGAGCTTCAGGCGGTAGGCCAGGCTGGGACGAAGCTGGAAGCTGAGGCCGGGGTGATAGCTGGTGGCCAGGGCCCCCTCGAGGGTGGGCTCACTCCCGCTATTCAGGCGGTGGTAAGTGAGCAGCGAGACCTCGCGCCCGCGCAGCGCATAGGCCAGGGTAAATCGGCCCAGGGGGGTGGGGGCGAGCTGGTAGTTGGCGTCCAGCGAGAGGGTTTGCTGGGCATCGAGCTGCCCGGTGGCCCCGGCCCGCAACACCACCTTGGGCTGGCCTGCGGCCCAGGCGGTCTCGGCGCCCAGGGTGGCGCTAAACTGCTCGGCCTGGTAGCGCAGGGCCAGGCCAAAGGCCAGCTGGTCGCTGCCGGTGGAAAGGCTGCGCTCGTAGCCCGCGCTAGCGTTCAGGCTCCAGCGCTCCGAGAGGGGGAGGGGCGCTTCCAGCCCAAAGCGGGCCCGGTTGCCTTCCCCCGCCGCGCCAGGCAACTGGTAGGCAAAAGCCAGGTTGGCACCGCCCAGTTTTTGCTTGAGCCCCAGGCTCCCCGAGAAGCCCAGGCCCCAGGTCTGGGTCAGGTCGGCCTCGGCGCTCAGGTTGGCATCGAGGGCGTAGGTACTCCGCAGGCGGGTGGTGGCGCTCTGGGTCAGGCTAAAGGGCTGGGCGTGGGTGAGCTCGGTGTTCAGGGCCCCGCTGCTGAAGCCCAGCCGCCCCAGGCCCAGCAGGGTGGCGGTCTCCCAGGTGTAGCCCAGCCCGCCCCCCACCGAGAAGGCGGGGTTCAGGCGGCGGGTGTAGAGCAGGCCGGTCTGGTTGGTTTCGGTGGTCTGGTGCTCGAGCAAAATCCGGTCGGCCTCGCTCAGGCTGTAGGCCACCTGGGCCTGGCCCTGGAGCTTGCCCTGATAGGTCAGGTTGGCGGTGGATTCCAGGGGGCCGTTCTTGCCGGAGAGCTCGAGGCCGAGTCGCTCGGCGCTGCCCCGGCTGTAGGTAGCCCGGAGGCCAAACCCCGGCATCTGGTAGGCGGCCTCGGCCCCGTAGCGCCAGCCACTGCCGGGCAGGTACGCAGCCCCTGCCCCAATACTGAAATCGCCTGCCCGCCAGCGCGCTCCGGCCCCGTAGCCGAGTTCGCGGGCGCCGCCCAGCGGGGCATACACCACCCGCAGGCGCACCGGCTGGAAGTCGGGGCTACTGGGCCACAGCGGCTCGGAGAGGGTCAGGATGCCACTGGCGGCGTCCAGCACATAGTCCTTGAGGCGCTCTAAGGGCCTCTCGCTGGCCCCAACCAGCAGCACCACCTGCTCGCTGCCGGGTTCGGCGGGCCCACTGAGCCGGTAGAAGCGGGTGCCATCGGGCACGATCAGGTCGGTTTTGCTGCCCACGGGCAGCCAGCCCGCAAAGCCTTGCAGGGCCAGAGGGCTCGAGGCAGCCACCGACGGGTCGTCGCGGGTTTCGACGCGCAGGGCGGTGCCCTGGGGCAGCTCGCTCAGCCCGAATACGCTCAGCCGGTCGGCAAAGTAGCCCACGCTAAAGCCGGCCTGGTCGTAGCGCAGGGCCACCGGGTCGTCTGAGCGCAGGGGCCACTGGGCGTCGTTGCCGGCCCCCGTGAG
>CAZIXH010000115.1:0-4497 GCA_964543055.1 uncultured bacterium | reverse complement strand
TCACGCCATCAGCAGGGGAATGGTAGCAGGTTCCTGGGCCCCCACCACCTCCCCAAACAGCATGTGCGGGGTGGCTTGCTTGACCACCACCTGGTAAAGCCCCGGACGGGGGGCCTGGACTGCCGGGAGCAGGGTGGGGTGGTTGCCCCGGGTGTGGCCCTCCACGTAGCTCTCGTCCTTGGCCACGCCCCGCACCAGTACCTCTACAATCTGGCCCACCCAGCGCTGGTTCTGCCGGTAGCTCCACTCTTTTTGTTTTTCGATGAGCCGCTGAAGCCGCTCCACCTTCAGCTCGCGGGGCAGGTCCTGGAAGTGCTTGTAGCTCGGCGTGCCGGGGCGGGGGGAGTAGATGAACATGTAGGCCGAGTCGTAGCCCACCTCGTCGTAGAGCGATAGGGTGTCCTGGAAATCTTGCTCGGTCTCGCCCGGAAAGCCCACAATCAGGTCGGTAGAGAGCACCACATCGGGCATGGCCTCGCGGATGGCCCGGATGCGATCCAGATACCACTCGCGCCGGTACTCCCGCCCCATGCGGCGCAAGACGCGGTTCGAGCCGGACTGCACCGGCAGATGGATGTAGCGGCAGACCTGTGGGGTCTCGGCGATGGCGGCTATCACGTCGTCGGTGAAGTTGACCGGGTGGGAGGTGGTGAACTTGATGCGGGGAAGGCCCATCTGGCCCACCCTCCGCAAGAGCTCGGCAAAGCTCGGGAAGCCGGGCTGGTCCTTGCCGTAGGAGTTCACGTTCTGGCCCAGCAGGGTAACCTCCACCACCCCGGCGGCTTTGAGCTGTTCGATCTCGCGCAGGATCAGGTCGGGGTGGCGGCTTACTTCGGGGCCCCGGGTGGTGGGCACAATGCAGTAGGTGCAGTGGTGGTTGCAGCCCCGGATGATGCTTACAAACGCCGAGAGGGCCCTCTGGGGTGCCGGGGGCAGGTGGTGGGTCAGCTCTTCGCGGAAGGAGAGGTCCCAGAACTTGTGTCTGGACTCTATAGCCTTGCCAATCTCGGTGAGCGCCCCCGGCCCCAGCAGCACATCCACTTCAAACTTGCGGGCCATCTGCTGGCCCTCCTCGAGCTGGGCCAGGCAGCCCATCATGCCCACCAGCAGGGGCCGTTTTTCCTTGGCCTTGCGCAGCTCGCCCAGCAGAGAGCGCACCTTCTCGACGGGCTTGCCGCGCACCGCGCATGTGTTGACCAGCACAAAGTCGGCCTCCTGCCAGGTGTCTACAAATTCCGCGCCCAACGATACCAGCTCGCTTTTCACGAGGTGGGTATCGTACTCGTTCATCTGACAGCCGTAGGTAATGATGTTGGTTTTCATGCGAACCTCGAGGCTGACCGGAGGGATTCCGGGGCCACACAGACCTTCAGTGTAACAAAGTTATTCGGAGGGTTCACCCTGTAGTTGCAGGCCCTCTTCTATCAGTTGCATCAGGCGGGGCTCCTCGGCGGGAATGTTGTCGCGCAGGCGGGCCGCCGCCACAATGGGCATCCAGGACTTTAGCTCGGCCAGGTCGAGGCCCGAGAAGGTCTGGTAGTGCTCGAGGTAGGTCTGGTAAAACAGCTCGCGCTGGTGCATGATTTCTTCGCGGCCCGGCAGGTCGGGCGGGAGTTCGCTATAAAGCACCAGCAGGGTGGTGCGGGCCATATCGGCCAGGGGGTTGCCGCGCATAGCGCCGGGCCAGTCCACCACATACACCCCGTCATCCCCTACCAGCACGTTCTCGGGGTGAAAGTCGCCGTGGCACAGCGCGGTTCCATCGGGCAGGCGCTCCAGATGATGGAGCAGGGCCGTCCGCAGCTCGAGCGGTAGTCGGCTGGCCTCGATGCGGCGAATGAGGTGAAGCCGCTGGGACGGCAAATGTCCAGCCGCTTTGTTGTGAAGCTGGCGGTGCAGGGCCCCCAGCATCTGGGCTGCAAAGCGCAAGCGGGTGGGGTCGGTCTGGATGTAATCGGTGAGCGGAACCCCTTTGATCCACTGCAAAACCAGGCCCCAGCGACCCTCAAACTCCAGTACGTCTTCTACCTTGGCAGAGGGTACCCCCATCAGCCAGACCTGCTGGGTCAGGCGGGCCTCGAGTTCAGCGTCGGCCTGGGAAAACTCCGGCCAGAACAGCTTCAGCACGTAGCCGTCGGCCCAGGCATATACCTCGGCCTCGCGCCCTTGTCCCAGCCGCGTGAGCAGCATCCTGACTGTAGGATACCCGCTTCCAGGGCCCCACACCAAGGTAAGCACGGCAGGCGCTGCGGTGAACGGCCACAAGGCTTGACGTTTGGTATACCAAACTTTATACTCCTGGCAATGACGGACCCCGTAGCGCAGCGCCTACTACGCCCCGCTCGAGGGGTCTAGTTTGCTGCCGTCATAGGCCCCAGAGCAAAACGCCTCTGGGGTTTTTGCTCAAGGTATCGGACAAAGGAGGCACAAAACAATCATGGGAAAAAGCCTGTACCAAAAAGTCTGGGAGAGCCACGCAGTGCGTACACTGCCCAACGGGCAAACGCAGCTCTTCATCGACACCCACCTGATCCACGAGGTCACCAGCCCCCAGGCCTTCGGGATGCTGCGCGACCTCGGCCTCAAGGTTCGCTTCCCCGAACGCACCTTCGCCACGGTAGACCATATTGTGCCCACCCACAGTTTGCAGGAGCCCTTCGCCGACCCCCAGGCCGACGAGATGATCCGCCAGCTCCGCAAAAACGTGCAGGAGTTCGGCATTACCTTTTTCGATGTGAGCTCTGGGCTTCAGGGGATTGTGCATGTGATTGGCCCGGAAAACGGCATCACCCAGCCCGGCATGACCATCGCCTGCGGCGACTCCCACACCTCCACCCACGGGGCCTTTGGGGCCGTTGCCTTTGGCATTGGCACCACCCAGGTACGCGATGTGCTGGCCACCCAGACCATGGCGGTGAGCAAGCTCAAGGTGCGCCGTATTAACGTGAACGGCCAGCTGCGCCCGGGCGTCTACGCCAAGGACGTGATCCTGCACATCATCAAGGTGCTGGGGGTGAATGGGGGCATCGGCTACGCCTACGAGTACGGCGGCGAGGTGTTCGATAACTTCAGCATGGAAGAGCGCATGACGGTCTGCAACATGAGCATCGAGGGTGGGGCCCGCATCGGCTACGTCAACCCCGACCAGACCACCTTCGACTACCTGAAGGGCCGCCCCTACGCACCCAAAGGCGCCGAGTGGGACAAAGCCGTCGAGCGCTGGAAGGCCCTGGCCTCTGACAAGGACGCCACCTACGACGACGTGGTGAACATCCGCGCCGAGGACATCGCCCCCACCGTGACCTGGGGCATCAACCCCGGCCAGGGCTGCGCCATCACCGACCGTGTCCCCGACCCCGCCCTCTACTCCGAGGCCGAGCGGGCCGGCCTCGAGGAAGCCCTCAAGCACATGAAGCTAAACCCCGGCCAGCCCATCAAAGGGGTGAAGGTGGATGTGGCCTTTTTGGGCAGTTGCACCAACGGTCGGCTCTCGGACTTCCGCGAAGCCGCCAGGTACCTCAAGGGCCGCAAGGTGGCCCCCGGCGTGCGGGCCATTGCGGTACCGGGCTCCCAGCAGGTAGCCAAAGCCTGCGAAGAGGAGGGGATTGACCGGATCTTCATCGAGGCCGGGTTCGAGTGGCGGGGTGCCGGGTGCAGCATGTGCCTGGCCATGAACCCCGACAAGCTGGTAGGCGACGAACTGTGCGCCTCCTCCTCCAACCGCAACTTCAAGGGCCGCCAGGGCAGCGCCACCGGGCGCACCGTGCTGATGTCGCCGGTGATGGTGGTGGCTGCCGCCGTGACCGGTCAGGTAAGTGACGCACGGGAAGTGTTTGGCGTGAGCGAGCTGGTGGGCGCGTAGTGCTAACGCCACTGGCTCTGCCTTCAGTTCTACTAACCGTAGAGCAAGTGCTGGGAAAAACCACCCCATGAACCGGATTCTGCTCGGACTTAGCCTGGTGGCCGTCTCGGTGCTGCTTTCTATCGCTACCCTGGTACTGTGGCTCCAGAGCCTCACGAACAACCCAACCGGGGCCTGGGTCGTCTTTGTACTGGGCTTTGCCCTGGTTTCAGCCGCTGCGCTGCTGGGGGTATGGAACATCTCAAGGGGTATCAAAACCGACCACGACGACGAAACCAAAACCTGACCCGTTTCACCTCAAGCATCCACACAAAGAACCAAAGGAGTACCCATGGCCTTAGAACCCATCAAACAAGTCATTGGACGCGCGGTTTATGTTCCCGGCAATGATATCGACACCGACCGCATCACCCCCGCACGGTATCTGAAGGTGGTCACCTTCGACGGGCTGGGCGAGGCGCTCTTCTACGACGAACGCTTCAACCCGGATGGCTCCCTGCAGCCCCACCCCCGGAACGACCCCAGTTTCAAGGGAGCCTCGATCCTGCTGTGCGGGGGCAACTTGGGCCGTGGCAGCAGTCGCGGACACTCGCCGCCAGCCATCTACCGCGCCCGTTGTCGGACCCTCGGGGGCG
>CAZIXH010000114.1:0-5953 GCA_964543055.1 uncultured bacterium | reverse complement strand
TAGCTATCCGGTAGCCCAGAGACGTTGAACATTTCGATATGCCGCGCGCCAGCTCGGCGCAGCAGGCTTTCGGTTTCTGAGTTGGTCGCCAAGATGAGCGAAGTGCGCCGAACCGCCTGGCGTACAGGTGGGAGCAGTGGTAAGGCTAACACCCGCAAACTGCGCAGGGTTTCTTCCCAACTATCCGTAGTGAAATACCTGCGGTAGGCAAAGGGAGCCATCTGACCGCCACCCACCGAACCCCAAATGAAGGGAATGGGCAGTTTCCACAGCGGAGGGGGGGCGCTAACGGTATTCCAGCTAACGAAGTGGCTCAGATCAAAGCCCACCTCGTGGTGAAGTTGTTTGGCCACCTTGTACATCTCGCCCAGCCAGAGCAAGTAATGCAGCCGGATGTTGCCCGTACCTTTTTCCGGATTCCAGGGGTCGATCACCTTGGGGGGTGAAGCATAGTGAAAATGCAAATTGGGGTTTGGGTTGGCTTGTAGATAACGCTCAATGTTGCTGCGATAACGGGGATAGGTAATTACCCGCACCTCGCAGTGACGTGACAATGCCAGAGCCCAGCCCCAAGTAACTGCTTCTTCCGACCCATGATCTGGGCTACAGCCATATCCAGTTAGAAGAATTCGCATACTCAACGCCCAAGTAGTATCCAAACAGCGTAGATAAGTATAGACCATTGCACAAGTTTGCCAAGCAAGATGCAACCCAACGCTTCTGGTGTGGCTTCCCAGCAATGATTTGGGAGCGTGCGTAGTTACTCGTTTGAGGTTTGCACTTCATTTTGCGGTTATTTCAAGTAAGGTACAAGAACAAGGATATCTTTGATCTATCCACTTTTATACTATGGCCCAGACCTCCGATAAAAATACTAATATCCCTCCTTCCCCTAGACGCATTCATAAAGTGCGTTCCTTACTGAACGTGCATTTCAAGGTCTTGGATCGGATCGGATTGTTATCCGCTAATCGCACGGTGGTGCTGGCTTATCACTCTATTCGCCCCCCTGGACTCAACCCCTATTCAACCTCAGCCGCCCTATTTGAAGCCCATCTGGAGTGGCTGGCTGCCCATTGTGCGGTAGTGGCGTTTGATGAAGTGTTGTTGCCGTCAAAACAATCCCTGCACAAGCCGAGGGTGGCCATCACCTTTGATGACGGCTATCGAGATAACGTGGAAATAGCGCTGCCACTATTGCAAAAGTATCGATTGCCGGCCACATTTTTTGTCACCACTGGATTGTTGCAAAACGATTCTTCTACCTTGAATCATCTGGCAACCTATTTTGGAAATTCCATTGAGGCCATGGGGCCGCTGGACTTTTCTGGCTTGCGAACCCTGGATGCTGCCGGTATGGCTATTGGCGCCCATACCCATACCCACCGCAACTTGCGCCAGATTTCACCCAAAGAGCAGCACGAGGAACTGCACAAAAGTCAAGCGATTCTGGAAGACGCGCTGGGCAAGGCAGTGTTGTCCATGTCCTACCCCTATGGTCTTCCTGGTTATGCGGTGGATTCAAGGGTGACGCGGGCAAGTCTAGAAACAGGTTATCGGCTAGCAGCTACCGTGCATTTGCGAGCAGTTAGGCCTCTGGACAACCCCGGTCGAATTCCACGCTTCGTAGTTACCGACGAGAATTTACAAGACTTGAGAACGATTGTTTTCGGAGGTATGGATGTCGTGGGCTGGTATCAGGATGTCACTTTTAGCTTGTTGCGCAAATAATGGTTTTGATCTGCTTTATGTTTGCAATCTCTATTTGTGTAATCCGTCGAAGTCGAGTTGGGTTTTTTGCTCCTGTACTATGTTGTAACCACTTTTACCTACATAACTTTTTTCTGCCGTGTTGATAACATGCTTGCCAAAATAGACTGCAATACGGATACATAGAAATAGACGACAGTCGTATAAATGCTAAATTAATAGCTCATTCGCTCGCAAGCTTTTCTGGACTTGAAGTAATGGCAAAATGCGTTACAGTTTGTAATCCCCCGCTGAATGACTTGTGTATTGTCTGGAACAAGTTTTTATAACAAGCTCCTCTTCGCACTTATATCCAATCGGCGTTATGCGGTCGTTACTGCGTTAAGGATGCTGGATTTTCCATAGCAATTTGACAGCAATGCTCTACGATTTTCATATTCTCACTGATGTTGTGTGAGAGCGTTTACATCTAGGTCAATATTTTGGCGAAAGGAGATTATGGCGCAATACGGTGGATCTTGGGCAGTTACACAAGAAGACAGCCGTCGTGTTGGGGCTTTGTGGAGCAAGCCGACCTCTGTGTGGGCACCGGCTATTTTGTGGCTGACAGATGTATTGGCACTCGAGCTCTCGCTGGGCCTGGCCGTGTTTGTGCGTGGGGTTCTCTCAGGGTTTTGGCCACACTCCCTGACCTGGAACGATTATGCCCTTCTGGGCCTGATACTCGCCGCCTTCCCGCTCGGCTATCTGTTCTGGGCGCTGTATCCCGGCTATGGCATTCATCCCGTCGAACGAATGCGCCGCACCTTCCTGATTACCGTTCTGCTGTTTGCCCTCACGGCGGTGGTTTTTACCGTTTTGCCGGCTACCCGAGCCTCGGTGGGCCTGGTGCTTATTTCGGGCATGTTTGCAGTGTTGCTGGTGCCTCTTTTGAACGCGCTGGCTCGAGAGCTCCTCATTCGAGCGGGCTGGTGGGGTTATCCAGTGGTGATTCTAGGAGCTGGTCTGATTGGGGCCATGGTGGCTCGAGCCCTCCGCCAGGAGCGCTACCTGGGGATGGTGCCGGTGGCCTTTCTAGACGACGACCCTCAAAAACAAGGCCGGGTCATCGAAGGGGTTCCCGTGGTAGGCCCACTCAGCCTGGCTGAGCAGGTGCGTGAGCAAGGGGTGCAGGAAGCGCTGGTGGCCATCTCCAGCATTGGCCGTGCCGAACTCAAAGAGCTGGTGCACCGGATGCCATTTTTTCACGTCACGGTCATACCGGATCTGGGCGAGCCCACCATTGACTGGTTCTCCGTGCGAAGTCTGGGCCGGATTCATGGCGTGGCGGTTCGTAAAAATTTGCTCCTGCCCCGGAACCGCGTCCTGAAATGGTGGATGGATCGATTGCTGGGCTGGCCGCTCTTCGTGCTCAGCCTGCCCCTGATATGGCTGCTGGCTTTGTGGGTGCGCCTGGTCAGCCCAGGTTCGCCCTACTTCACCCAGACTCGAGAAGGTCTGGGGGGTAAGTCTATCGACATCCTCAAGTTGCGTACCATGTACCCCGATGCAGACCAGCGCCTCGAGCGCTACCTGGCTGAAAACCCCGAGGCCAGAGCCGAATGGGAACGCTCCTTTAAGCTCAAACGTGACCCGCGCATCCTGCCTGTTGTGGGGTCCTTCCTGCGCAAAACCAGTCTGGACGAACTCCCCCAGCTTTACAACGTGGTGCGAGGGGAGATGAGCCTGGTGGGGCCGCGTCCGTTTCCGGTGTATCACCTCGAGCGTTTCTCGCCCGAGTTCCGCGAACTGCGTCACAGTGTGCTGCCGGGCATAACCGGCTTCTGGCAGGTGCTGGCCCGCTCCGATAGCGACCTCAAATTACAAGAAGAACTCGATACCTACTACATCCGCAACTGGTCGCCGTGGCTGGACGTATATCTGCTGTTTCGCACCGTGATGGCTGTGTTGGGTGCCAAAGGGGCTTATTGAATGGAGGTTGGGAAGTTGAATATCGAACGAACCAATGTGCTGGGGGTGGGCATCAGTGCCATCAATATTCCAATGGCCCTCGAGGTTCTGGATGCCTGGATTCGGCAACAACACCGCACCTACGTCTGCATCACCGGGGTACATGGGGTCATGGAAAGCCAGGCCGACCCCGAACTCCGCAAAATCCACAACCAGGCGGGGCTGGTCACGCCCGATGGCATGCCGATGGTCTGGATGAGCCGCCTGGCCGGGCACAAGCACGTAGACCGGGTGTACGGCCCCGATCTGATGCTGGCCGTGTGTGAGGCTTCTTTGCAGAAGGGATACCGCCATTTCTTCTATGGCGGCAACGAAGGCGTGCCCGAACTGCTGCGCGACAAACTCCAGGAGAAGTTTCCGGGCTTGCAGGTGGTGGGTACCTACTCCCCGCCCTTTCGCCCCCTGACCCTCGAGGAGGACGCGGCCATCGTGTCCCAGATTAACGCGGCTCGGCCCGATATTGTCTGGGTGGGCCTCAGCACCCCCAAACAAGAGCGCTGGATGGCCGCCCACCTGGGCAAAGTGCAGGCCCCGGTCATGATTGGGGTAGGGGCGGCCTTCGACTTTCACGCGGGTCTCAAGCCACAAGCCCCGCGCTGGATGCAGCGGAGCGGGCTGGAATGGTTTTTTCGCATGGTTTCTGAACCGAAGCGGCTGGCCCGGCGCTATTTGCAAAACAACCCTAAGTTTGTGATGGCAGTGCTGATGCAATTGCTCGGGCTGCGTCGCTACAGGTTAGATGTCTGAGGAGGAAAAGCATGAAAACAGCTCTCGTTTGTGGTGCAGGTGGATTTATTGGTGGGCATTTGGTCAAGAAGCTCAAAGCCCAGGGTTACTGGGTGCGGGGGGTAGACCTCAAACGCCATGAGTACGCGGAAAGCCCCGCCGACGAGTTTGTGGTGGGCGATCTGCGCGACCCCCGCTTGGTAGCCCTAGTGATTGACCGCAAGTTTGACGAGGTTTACCAGTTGGCCGCCGATATGGGGGGCGCCGGTTTTGTTTTCACCGGCGAGAACGACGCCGCCATTATGCACAACTCGGCCCTGATCAACCTGAATGTCCTCGAGGAGCTGCGCCACAAGGGGGTGGGGAAGGTCTTTTACTCCTCTTCGGCCTGCATGTACCCCGAGTACAACCAGCTCGACCCCTCCAAGCCCGTTACCGCCGAGGACTCGGCCTATCCGGCTATGCCCGACAGCGAGTACGGATGGGAGAAACTCTTCAGCGAACGCCTCTACTTCGCCTACCACCGCAACTACGGTATGGATGTGCGGGTGGCCCGCTTCCACAACATTTTCGGCCCCGAGGGCACCTGGGAGGGGGGTCGTGAGAAAGCTCCAGCCGCCATGTGTCGGAAAGTGGCCGAGACCCCAGACGGCGGCATGATTGAAGTGTGGGGCCCCGGCACGCAGACACGTTCGTTTTTGTACATTGACGAGTGCCTTGAGGCAGTAGAGCGCTTCATGCGAAGCGACTACATCGGCCCCCTAAATATCGGTTCAGAAGAGATGATCAGCATCAACGACCTGGCCCGGCTGACCATCGAAATTTCCGGTAAAAACCTGAGCATTCGCAACGTTCCTGGCCCTATCGGTGTACAGGGTCGCAACTCTGACAATACCCGCATACGCGAGAAGCTGGGCTGGG
This sequence comes from uncultured bacterium, assembly GCA_964543055.1. Lineage (GTDB taxonomy): Bacteria > Deinococcota > Deinococci > Deinococcales > Thermaceae > Meiothermus. The sequence continues at coordinate 586 of CAZIXH010000114.1, read as the reverse complement.
CCCCTCACCGCCCGCTGCGCGAGGGGATGGAGCGCACCTACGCCTGGGTAGCCGAGCAAGTGGCCAAGAAGCAAAAGGCCAAAGAGGCAGTGGCACCATAAAATCGAGCTGATCGGACCCCCGGCTTTGGCCAGGGGTCTTTTTGCGGCTTCTAACCCATCTTTCAAGCCTATGCGCCAAGCTACTAGGGTGCACTGGATTATCTGGATTGCGGCTTCCACACTCTTGTTTTCTCTGGTTCTGGCGCAGAAGTTGCGTTATATCCCTACCCAGCCCTATGTTCGCGAGGTGGGTGCGTGCAATCCGGCCCCACCTCCACGAAACCCCAGTGAGCAGTCTAAGTGGGAAGAATGGCCGGGCTATCGGGAACGCATCGCAAGGCTGACCCCCCATGTGCTGGGTGAACCCGATGCAGCCTTGCTGGTGCCCGTGCAGGGGGTTCGGGTGCGGCAGGTCTGGGATAGCTTTGGGGCCATTCGCCCTGGGGGCCGCCGCCGTGAAGGACAGGCCATTTTCGCCCGGCGGGTTACGCCGGCTGATTCGGCCACGGAAGGCCTGTCTCTTGTACGCGTCTCCGAGCCCACGA
>CAZIXH010000113.1:0-3107 GCA_964543055.1 uncultured bacterium | reverse complement strand
TGCCGCCAAGAACGCACAGGGTAGGGAGGCGGCAGTCGGGGGTGGCCTGGTGCTCGGGCGGGGTTCGCAGCTCGCCGGGCCGTCCAATGAAACGGGTGCTGGGGGTGGGAAGGTTGTGCTTGGGGGGAGCGGTTTCAACCGGTACGGCGGCCACCGCGTTATACAAGCTATCGGCCAGCGCCCGGGTAGCCTCCAGGGGCTCGACCCCCAGCTCGTCCTTCAGGCTCCGTCGGAAGCGCTCGAAGACCCCCTGGGCCTGGGCGGGCTTCCCTGCCCGGTGCAGAACCCGCATCAGCGCCTGCACTGCTTCCTCATCCAGGGGGTCGGCGGCCAGCAGCCGGGAGAGCCAGCGCTCGGCCTGGGGCCAGTCGGTCTGGCTTTCCAGCACCCGAACCTGCTCATGCACCGCCATCCGCCAGGCCCGCGCCAGATCCTGGCGCTCGAGCTCGAGCCAGGCCTCGTAGCCGCTCAGGTCGGGGAAGGCGAGGCCCTCCAGAAAGGTTCCCCGGTAGCACGCCAATGCAGCCTGCCAGTCCCGGCGCTCCAGGGCGCTGCGAAACTCCTGCATGTCGGTAGGCAGTTGCAGCCGCAGGCGGTGTGCATCGGCTTCCAGCGCCTCGGCCCACCCCTGTTGCCGCAAGCGGTGCACCAGTTTGCGCAGGTTAGAGAGTGCGCTGGCCTCGTCGGCCTCGGGGCTGTAGAGGTAGGCCAGCTCGCTGCGGCGCACCCAGTCGCCCCGCACCGCCAGGTAGTAGCCCAGCGAGGCGGGCCGATCCAGCGGGAGATTGCTGGCGGAGCCGGTAGTCTCGAGGCGAGGCGTGCCCAGCAGGCAAAGACGCACATCCATTGGGGTTCATTGTATAGACGTTTCCTCCACTCTGTCGGGGTATATGAGTTGCGTCAGGATGGGTTTGCGAAATGGTTGGACGCAGTAACCACATGCCTTGCGCAGTTCAACTTAGGATCTTGCCAAAGGGTGTTTCGCTTTTCAGTGATGGAGACAGCCAACCCATACCCCAATTCCTGGTTGCCCCCATCACCTGCAAAACGCTTTGAAGTTAGCGGATGGTGGTGTTTGCAGGATGTCTTACTTGACGCTGATCTCGAGGGTGAAGTCCGCCGCCGTCAGGTCTGCCGGGCCGCTCACCCCAATCACAATGCCCTCGCTCTTGGTGCCCATGATGATGTACCGGGTATGATCCTGGGTCTGACCCTTCCAGGGCCGATCCCATTTGTAGTCGGCTTCGCAGCTTCGCACGCTCTGGATATTGGGCGGCAGGCGGTAGTCGTTGCTGGCGTAAACCCACAGGCTCAGGTTGACGCTGGGGTCGGTGGGAATTACCCGCACCATCAGCTCGCCGATGCCACTGAGTCGGGTCTGGGTGGCAAAGATTACATGCTTGGCGGCAAACTTGGGAGCCTGCAACTGCACGAAACAGGCCATGCTGGAGCGCCAGGCCCAGGAGAGGTCGGGCATTTCGATGCCGTTTTCCAGCTTGCCGCTGACCTTTACTACTTGGCCACGTTCAACCGGGGGAACCACCGTAACGTGGCCGGGCCAGCTGCCCTGCGCCAGGATGACCGCTACAGCAAGGAACATCAGAACAACCAAGAACCGAACCGATTTCATAAAGCCTCCTCAGTGCACTGGTAACTTAGTTATTGGTACTTTTTGCAGCCACGTGATTGCCCATAGTTGCGATGTGCGGATCATCAAGAGGACGGCAGCGCATACCAAATACTTTGTTACCAGACCATCAGGCAGCGCCAAATGAGTTGTTGTACCCCGTCCGAAAAGCCATTTGGCGAACTTGTCGAACCTGAAACGTTGCTCCCCAACTCAGTTTGCTGAGCAAACCTCCAAAAACTTAGTCAACAACCTACTCAGGGTTGAACCACACAGGTTTTCATCCAACCGTTGGTGCCGGGGGTAGCGGAGCTGGAGAGAACGATCTGGAAGCCAAAACCAGCCCCATCGGTGCGCAGGTTGACGATACTCAGGGAGAGCGGGCCGTAGCGGCGGTGAACCGATTGGGTCTGGCCGCTCTCCTGCGCCCGATAAACCAGATGACCAAACTCCTTGGCGGCAGCGCTCACGGTGTCGCCGGTAGCCCCCAGGCAGGTCCGCGCCAGGAAGCCAAAGACCTGCCCAAACCCGTCCGGAGAGAAGGCCGCCCGCAGGCCCGCATACGAGAGGCTAAAGGCATCCACCCACTGGCCCTGGCGTGAGCCCAGCAGCAGCGAGTAGCTGGTCACCTGGCGGCTATCGAGCAGGTTGCGCGTTCTGAGGGCATACTGGTAGCCCGCCTTGAAGCCTTTGAGCTGGGTGGGGGTGGCCTGCGACATCGAGACCAGGGCTCCGGTTGCCTGCAAGTCGCTGCGAATGGAGCGCACCATCAGGCTCTGGGCAGGGGCCCAGGAGGCCAGCAACAAGCCGATCATCAAACCTAGGGAGAGACCAATCCCTCGAGGGCCGTACAACCCCATAAGCCTCACCTCCTGGGACTCTTTTACTGGGCGACCACGCCGTAGCCAGTGGGGAAGTAGACGAGCGACAGGGTGGCTTCCCGGATCACCGCGTCGCCTATAACCTCTCTAGCGTTTAGATAGAAGGTTGCCGTTCCGGGGGCGTCCACCGGAAAGATCTTTTGTGCCGATGCTATTTTTATGTGGTTTCCAGTAGGTACGCTCGCGGGTAATAGAATGTCTTTCAGTTGGTCAGAGGAGCTGGTGGTAGCGGAAACGGAAACCCCAAATTCGATGTTTGAACCCGTTCCGTTGGTGTGGTTAAGGTTCACCTGGGCCGAAGCCATTACCAGCACAAAACCAGGACCTGGAAGGTTGATGTTGGCAGACAGGACGTTCTGAAAGCTTCCAGTCAAGGTAAGCGCGGTGGTTTGCACCGCCTGCGCTACCCCTGGCTCATCGAGGGTTTTACTGGATGTAATGGCATTGTTGCCAAGCTTGGCCGTCGTCACCGCACCATCGGCGAGTTTAGCGGTCGTCACGCCGTCATTGGCAAGGCCCAGGGTGGCGTCACCGCTGGCGGCCCCGCCCTGGAGTCCCTGCCCCGCGATTACCGCAGTGATGTCGCCGTTGCCCCCGTC
>CAZIXH010000112.1:0-10812 GCA_964543055.1 uncultured bacterium | reverse complement strand
CTCCCGGCCGGGCTCTGGCCAGGCCGGGGCCACCACTGGGGCCCCCCGGGCGTGGCCGGCCAGACGCTGCTGGGCAATGAGCACGCGGCTTCTTCTGTCCCTGCCCCTATCTTACGGGATGTTGGTAGAACGCTGCCAGGTACGAAACCCCCCACATCACAGGTGGGATCATGGCCCTGGTGTAGAGCATATGGTTGCTCAACTCGACAACCCATCGGGTGACCAGGGTGCCTATCGCGCTTAGAGAAGCTGTCACCCAGCCAGATGACCACCAGCGGAGGAATTTCAACGCTACGCGATAATGGGCGTCGGCAGTTCAGGTTATGGGGGTGGAGTGCTCCAGGACCCGATGGGTTTTTTCCAGGTGGGCCTTGAACTGCTCAAAGGTCACCTTGAGGAGTTTGTTTGGCTCGCCAAATACAGCGGCATACCAGTCGGCAGCCCTGTCCAGGAGAGGGGAGCTGTAGTGAGGGTGACCTTCGAACAGGAGCTCGAGGTGGGTGGTGCCATCCGGCAGTTCATCCAGATGCAGCCAGCCGGAAATTTCCAGGTTGTGCGGCACACCCGGCACGCTGCGGAAGGCTAAAAACTCGGGCGCTTTGCGCTCGGTAGCCTCGGCTACCCAGACCAGATCCACCGGCGGCTGCCCCCGCGCCTTGAAGCGCCAGGCCGAATCCACCCGGCTGACCTCCCGAATAGCCCCTGCCCAGGACGGCCAGCTCGAGAAGTCCTGAAAAGCGGCCCAGACGGCCTCGCGGGGTGCCCGAATGTTAAGTACCAACTCCTCCCTGAAACGCATAACTACCTCCCTTTGTGGTTCAATGCACATTGGAAAGAAGTGGCTCTGATTTCGGAACAACTACATATTGCCGCAAGATTGTGTACGCCAGATGAAGCCTGGTATACACTTCAGGGATGACACGGGTTCATGTGATTGGAGCCGGTTTGTCGGGTGTGGAGGCCGCCTATACCGCAGCCCGGCTGGGGGCTCAGGTCAGGCTCTACGAGATGCGGCCTGAGCGCATGACCCCGGCCCACCAGACCGCCCATTTTGCCGAACTGGTCTGCTCCAATAGCCTGGGCGGCGAGGGCGAGACCAACGCCAAGGGGCTGTTGCAAGCCGAGATGCGGGCTGCGGGTTCCCTGGTGATGTATGCCGCAGATCGGCACCGCGTACCGGCAGGCGGGGCGCTTGCGGTTGAGCGGGAGGCTTTTGCAGAGGAGATTACCCAGCTTCTTCTGGCGCATCCCCGGATTGAGGTGATACCTGAGGAGCTGCAAACTATTCCCGCCGACGGCGTTACCGTACTGGCTACCGGCCCCCTGACCTCTGATGCCCTGGCCGAGCACCTGCGCTCGTGGATGGGCGACAAGTTCCTGGGCTTTTATGACGCCGCCGCGCCGGTGGTGCTGGGCGAGAGCATTAACCTTGAGGTCGCCTACCGCGCCGGGCGTTATGGTCAGAGCGCGGACTATCTGAACTGTCCCCTGAACGAAGAACAGTACCGACACTTCTACGAAGTGCTGACCCAGGCCCGCCGACACACGCCGCACGACTGGGAGAAGCTCGAGTTCTTTGAAGGCTGCATGCCCATCGAAGAAATTGCTCGCCGGGGCTACGACACCCCCCGCTATGGCCCCATGAAGCCGGTGGGCTTGCCCGACCCCCGAACCGGGAAGGAACCTTACGCGGTGGTGCAACTGCGCGCCGAGGACCGGCGGGGTCAGATGTGGAGCCTGGTTGGCTTCCAGACCGGTCTCAAATGGGGCGACCAGAAGAGTGTGGTGCAGAGCATTCCGGGTCTGGAGAATGCTGAGATTGTGCGTTATGGCGTGATGCACCGCAATACCTATTTGTGTGCGCCCCGGTTGATCGAGCCCACCTTGCAGTTTCGAAAGCGCCCGCACCTGTTGGTGGCCGGGGTACTGAGCGGCGTAGAGGGCTACCTCGAGTCCGCCGCAACAGGTTTCCTGGCGGGTCTCAACGCCGCCCGGCTTGCACTGTCCCAAGAACTCCTGCTGCCCCCCGAAGAGACCATGCTGGGTGGCCTGGTGCGCTACCTATCGAGTGCCAACCCCGACAACTTTCAGCCCATGAACGCCAACTGGGGGCTGGTTCCTGCTGATACAGGCAAAGGCAAAAAAGCCGAGAAGCGGGCCCGGATGTTCCAGCGCGGTTTGCAGACTTTTCAGGAATGGGTTGCTCGGACAATGCCTGCCGAGCCGGTGGATAACACCGTCTTTACTTGAACATTTTGGGGGGTGGGAGGTGGCGAGTAGGGGGTAGGGGACAGGTGTTGGTGACTAACGACCTCCTACCATCCACTCCCACCGGGCTTATCGGTGAAAATTGAGACTACGCACAAAGTAGGCATAACACCCTGCTTGCTAGCGCGGAAATACCGGTAGGTTCAGGGTAGCCAGGCTGGCATAATCCACCTTCCAGCCCTGCTCTGCAAAGAACAGCCGGGCCGTGCCGCTGCGTTGCAAGGCTGTACCGTTTAATACGGCGGTAAGCCGGAAGCGGATAGTTGCCTGGTTGCCTGAAACCTGGGTTTGCAGCCCACCTAACTCAAAACCACTCAGGCCAACCTCGCTGCGACCAAAGCCGGGTATGGGGTTTTGCAGGAAGCGTTCGCTCCAGGCCGGGTCGTTGCATTTGAGGCCCTCGAACACCTGACGCAGGGCGTTCTCGGCCAGCAGTGCCGAGGCCTGGGGGCGCTGGTTGGGGTCGGGGCGGGAGATGGCCTCCAGAGCGGCCTTGGCCCAGTGGCAGGGCGGCACGTCCACAAACGGCGAGGTGCCCGCCGGGGGTTGGCCTTGCGCGAGGGCCAGGCTGCTCAGAAGCAATAGAACTAGCATCCTTTTCATGTTTCAACCCTGTCAGACCGGAGCCCTTCTCACAAGTGAACCCAACACCTTTGGGTATGGGTATAAACTGTGCAAGATGGAACGGAAGTACTTTGGAACCGATGGGGTGCGGGGGGTGGCGGGGGAGCCCCCGCTCACGCCTGAATTTGTACTGAAGCTGGGTCAGGCTGCCGGTGCATTCTTCAAAAGCACGGTAAAGAGGCCGGTGATTCTGCTGGGCAAGGATACCCGCCAGTCCTGCGATATGCTCGAGGCCGCCCTGGCTGCTGGGCTGATGTCCCAGGGGGTGCGGGTGGAGCACCTGGGCGTGCTTCCGACCCCCGGCGTGGCCTACCTGGCACGGGCGCTGGGGGCTACTGCCGGGGTGATGATCTCGGCGAGCCACAACCCCTACCAGGACAACGGCATCAAGTTCTTCAGCGCCGCCGGCGACAAGCTGCCCGACGAGGCCGAGGCCGAGATTGAAGGGCTACTCGACCGGGCCTTCAAGACCGATGGCATCGGTACCGTCTCCGACTTCCGCGAGGCCGAGCGGATGTACCTGGACTTTCTGGCTTCCAAGGGCAGCAGCCTGGAGGGGCTCAAGGTTGCCCTCGATACTGCTAACGGGGCTACCTTTCGCCTGGCGCACCGGCTGTTTCAGCGGCTAGGGGCCGAGGTTTTTGTGATGTTCAACACCCCCGACGGCCGTAACATCAACAAGGGTTGTGGCTCCACCCATCCGGAGTTTTTGAGGCAGCAGGTGGTGGAGATGGGCTTTGACGCGGGGGTGGCCTTCGACGGCGACGGCGACCGGGCCATCCTGGTAGACCGCCGGGGGCGCGAGTTCCACGGCGACCACGTGCTGTACTTGAATGCCATGGTGCGGCGGGAGCCGGGGGTGGTGGGCACCCTGATGAGCAACATGGGCCTCGAGGTCAAGCTGCGCGAGGCGGGCATCAACTTCTACCGCACGGCGGTGGGCGACCGCTACGTCTACGAGAAGCTCAAAGCCTCGGCCCTGACCCTGGGCGGCGAGCAGAGTGGCCATGTGCTGTTCCTCGACCACGCCCCCACCGGCGACGGCATGCTCACGGCCATCCTGACCCTGAAGGCCATGCGCGAGTCCGGGCGCGACCTGGCCGAATGGTACGAGGCCCTGCCGATGTACCCTCAGCTCCTCAAAAACGTGCGGGTGCGCGACAAGCTCAGCCTGATGAAAAACAGCGAGCTTCACGCAGCCATCCAGCAGGCCGAAAGCCAGCTGGCCGGCCAGGGCCGGGTCAACGTGCGGCCCTCGGGCACCGAGTCGCTGGTGCGGGTAATGGTAGAAGGCCCGGCAGAACTGATCGAGAAGGTTTCGGCGGAGCTGGTTGCTACGGTAGAACGCCTGGACAGCACGTCCTGACGTCCAGGAGGCCCCCATGACGGTTCGCCTTCCCATCGCTGTTCGCTACGCCGAGACCGATGCTATGGGCGTGGTCCACCATAGCAGCTATGTGGTCTGGCTCGAGGCCGCCCGGGTGGAGTGGCTCGTGCAAATCGGCCTGCCCTACACCCAGATCGAAGCCCAGGGACTGGCTTTTGCGGTCATTGAACTTGGCCTGACCTACCGCAACCCGGCCCGCTTTGGGGATCGGGTCGAGGTCGAGACCTGGCTCTCAGAGGCTTCTTCGCGCACCCTGCGCTACCGGTACCGGGTGTGGCGGGGTGAAACCTTACTGGCCGAGGGTTTTACAAGGCATCTTTGTCAGGATGCACGGGGCAAGGCGGTGCGAATCCCGCCGAATATTGCAGACCCCCTGGCGGCACACCTGCGTCCGTCGAGCTGAAAATTCCCAGGCCCTAACCTGGGGCTGTATGGGCAAGTTGAAGGAGCCATCCAGGCTATCGCACTCTTCACAGACGTGGCCGCCCATCCAGGCGGCCACTGTTCTGTTCAGGACAGAGCATTCTTTGATTCAGACGGTTCAAAGTATATGAAGAGTGCTCTAATCAGCGACCGAGAGCTTCGCCTGACGGCGGTGGTGTACGCCCGGCTGGGGGTGGTGCCCTACCTGCGGACGCACGGGCGGCTACCGGATCGGATTGGCGGCCCCTGGAACCTCATTCCAATGCGACTGGTGATTGAGGAACGGGGAACCGACCCCGAACTCACCGACGACGAGCGCCTCGTCTACGAGGCCATCTTGCGGGAGGGCCGCTTACCGGGGGGGTCGGTGGTGTTGCTGGATGAGGAAGAAAAGCGACGAAAACTGGAAAAAAAGCAACTGCGCGCTAGAAAAAAACCATGACAGCCCGGACGGATAACTGTCCGCATATTCTTGCAGGAATCCTGGAAGTCTTCTGGTCATTGCGAGCCTCCGAAGGATGCGAAGCCATCCAGTGCGCCCTGCCCAGCCTGTCGCCCGGCAAGCCTCCTCTGGAAGGTTTCGTCGACCTCTGGATTCCACGTAGAGACGACGGTTCGCTACGGTTTTTCACCGCAGCCTCCAGCCCGAGAGCGGTAACCAACTTTTTGGTTGTAACCGGACTGCTTGCAAGCGCCTCGAGCTACCCGAGGCGTGATAAAATCGAGCCCGATCATGACCATCTTTGAGCAGTTCGAGCGGCACATCAACCCCGGTCTGGCGGGGCTTTTGCGGTTTACCGGGCTGGACAAAGTGGAGTCCCATGCCGAGGGCGTGTATGTGTGGGACACCGAGGGCAAACGCTACCTGGACTTCCTGGGGCTTTACGGAACCCTTTCCCTGGGGCATCGGCATCCCAGGGTGGTGGAGGCGGTCAAGGCGCAGCTCGACCGGATGCCCATGTCGGTACGGGTCCTGATCTCCGAGCCCGCCACCCGGCTGGCGGCCCGCCTGGCCGAGATCACCCCAGGCGAGCTTTCCATGGTGTACTTCGGCAACTCCGGCACCGAAGGGGTGGAGGCCGCGCTCAAGTTCGCCCGCTTCTACACCCGCAAAACCGGCTTCATTACCACCCAGGGTGGCTACCACGGCAAGACCCTGGGGGCTCTTTCGGTCACACCCAGGGAGCACTACCAGCTCCCGGCGCGGCCCTTAGTGCCGGGCGTGACGGTGGTTCCCTTTGGCGATGCCGGGGCCATCGAGGCCGCCATTGGCCCCGATACGGCGGCAGTCATTGTGGAGCCCATCCAGGGTGAAGGGGGCATCCGGGTGCCGCCCGAGGGGTATCTGCGCGAGGTACGGCGCATTACCCGCGAAAAGGGCGTGGTGATGATTGCCGACGAGGTGCAGACCGGCATTGGCCGCACCGGCAAGCTCTGGGCGGTGAACTGGGAAGAGGTTGAGCCCGACATTCTGGTGAGTGCCAAGGCGCTGGGCGGTGGGGTAATGCCCATCTCGGCCACCATCTGCCGTCCGGAAATTCTGAGCATTTACAAGACCGAACCCCTGATTCACTCCACCACCTTTGGAGGCAATCCGCTGGCGGCAGCGGCGGCCCTGGCGGCCATCGAGGTCACACTCGCCGAGGACATCCCCTCGAGGGCTGCCCAGATGGGCGATTATTTGCTGGGCCAACTGGCCGAGCTGCAAAAAGCCTACCCCGAGTTCATTCAGGAGGTGCGGGGGCGGGGCTTGCTGGTGGGCCTCGAGTTCAGCGACGCCGATATAGGCGCAGTGGTGGTGGCCGAACTGGCCACCCGGGGGGTGCTGACCGCCTTTGGCCTCAACAACCCCAAGGTGGTGCGCCTGGAGCCGCCTCTAATCGTTGAAAGAACCCACATTGACCAGTGCATCGAGGCGCTGGATGGTGCCCTGAAAGCCACCCAGCTGGCCTTCGAGGGCGTATTGTAGAGCTGGGGTTTCGCCCACCTATGCTCGAACAGCAGATTTACGCCTACTTCAAAAAACACCCCAACAAGCGTTTCAGCCTGCGCGAGGTGGTGCGGGGCTTGCGGCTCGACAAAGACGAAGCCAAAGAAGCCCTGGATTTGCTGGTGGCCGAGGGCAAGGTGCTGGAGCCCCGTCGCAAGCTCTACGAACTGCCCGAAGCCCAGTCCCGTAAAGGTCTGGAGGGTCGGTTGCAGGCCCACCCTGCGGGTTTTGCCTTCGTCATCCCGACCAATCCCAACCAGCCCGACCTGTACATCCCCAAAGGCCACCTGAACGGGGCCTGGCATGGCGACCTGGTGCGGGCCGAACCCCGCCCTCCGGGCCGCGATGGCAAGCCCTGGGGGGTGGTTACGGAAGTACTGGAACGGGCGAACCATCAGGTGGTGGGCCGCCTCTACTTCAAACAGGGTTTTGCCTGGCTCAAGCCCGATGATGCCCGGCTGCCGGCCCTCAAACTGAAGCCCGAGGGGCTCGAGGGGCTGGAAAGCGGGGCCCGACTGGCGGCCCGGGTGGTGTTTCCCGGCGGGCGCAAGGCCCAGGAGCCCCACGGTGAGGTATCGGCCTACCTGGGTCAGGGCGAGGGCCCCGAGGTCGAAACCGAGGCTATCATCGCCAAATACGAGCTAAGGAGCGTGTTCCCGCCCGAAGTCATGGTCGAAGCCGAACGCATTGCCCATCTGGACGCCAAGGAACTGGCGCGGCGCGAGGACTTCCGCTCGCTACGGGTTTTTACCATCGACGGCCCCGACGCCAAAGATTTCGACGATGCCATCCACATAGAGCTCCTTCCCAACGGCAACTACCGGGTGGGTATCCACATTGCCGATGTCTCGCATTACGTGCGTGAGTTTTCTGCGCTCGACCACGAAGCCTACGCCCGGGCGACCAGCGTCTATCTGCCGGGCCGGGTGCTGCCCATGCTGCCCGAACCGCTTTCCAACGGTATCTGCTCACTCAAGCCCTACGAAGATCGGCTGGTGCTTTCGGTGCTGGTAGAGCTCACCCCCAAAGGAAAGGTCAAAAATTACCGTTTTGCCGAAGGGGTCATCCGCAGCGTGGCCCGCCTCACCTACCCCGAGGTAGAGTTGTTTGCAGCTACCCTGGAAGCGCCGGAAAGTCTTGCAGAGCCGGTTCCGCCCGACTGGAGCAAGGAACTCAAAACCGACCTGGCGCACTTACTAAAACTGACCCAGACCCTAAAAGAACGCCGTTTGGAGCAGGGTGCGCTGGATTTTCACTTCACCGAAGTCAAGGTAGAGGTAGACGAGGACGGCAACCTGCACCTGATTCCCCAGCAAGAACCCAAAGCCCGCAGTTTGATTGAAGAACTGATGCTGCTGGCCAACCGCACGGTGGCCCAACACCTTTCCGAACGGCAGATTCCCGCGCTGTTCCGGGTGCACGAGGACCCCAGCGAGGAGGCTTTCAACAAGCTGGTGGCTGCGCTGGGCAAGCTGGGCTACAGCCTGCCGGGGGGCGAACTCAGCCCCAAGGCGCTGCAAAGCATCCTGAAAAAAGCCGAGGGCCGACCCGAGGCGCCGGTGATTTCGACCCTGCTGCTGCGCTCCCTTCGCCTGGCCCGTTATGCTGCCGAAAACCTGGGACACTTTGGCCTGGCTGCCGAGCACTACCTGCACTTTACCAGCCCCATCCGCCGCTACCCCGACCTGGTGGTGCACCGGGTGCTGCGGGCGCTTCTGCGCCGCAAAGCGGGGCCGGCCCAGCGAGAAGACTGGGCCAAGCGTTTCCCCAAAATTGCCGAGCACACCTCCGAGCGGGAGCGGGCCGCCGAAAACGCCGAGCGTGAGCTGACCAAGTACTACCAGTGCCTGTGGGCCCAGCGCCACCAGGGCGAGACCCACCGGGGCACGGTTTCGGGCGTGACCGGCTTTGGGGTGTTTGTGAGCCTCAGCAACGGGGTTGAAGGCATGATCCGACTGGGCGCCCTCGAGGACGACCACTACCACTACCACGAAGACCTGCTGGCCCTGGAGGGGCTACGAACAAAGCGCCGAATTCGAATTGGAGACGAGATGGAAGTGAAAATAGCGGGGGCCAATCCTTCGGCCCGTCAGATAGACTTTGTGCCTACCGAGAAGTTTTATCAGGATAAGACCCAGGCTAACCCGGAGCAAAGTGCCAGGAAAAACCGAAAAAAGAAGTCGGCAAAGCGCTCCAGGCCAGCCTCAGCGCAGCAACCTGAGCCCGCTCTGCCCGCCCAGCACTCGCGCAAGGTGGTAGCCACCGAGCCCAAAAGCCCGGCCCCGCACGCCAGGGCCCGCTCGAGGCGGGTGGTAGGCCCTCCCGACGAACGCCGGGGGTTCAGCAAGCCGGTCAAGGTCAGGGCGCAGAAGATTTACTTTGGCGCCTGGGGCGGGGAAACAGCCAACGTGCCTGCCCAGGAGAAACCAAAAGCCCAGAAGAAACGTCGCAAACGGCGGTGAGCGCCACTACTGCGGCTCGGCGGCTACCAGCACCCAGTAGTTGCCTGCCTTCACCATGCCCATCTCGCGCAGGTTTGGGGCCATCAGGGTGTTGCAGTGGCCCTGGGTGCTGGCCAGCCAGGCATTCACCGCGTCCGTTGCAGTGCTGTAACCCTGGGCCAGGTTCTCGCGGATTTCCCGGTAGCGGTAGCCGTTTTGCTGGCTGCGGGTGGCAACCGCAAAGGTGGAGCTCGAGCCTTCCTGATGGCTAAACTCCCCGGTTTGCTGGATGTATTCGGCGCGCTGGCGGGCGACCTCCCCCAAAAGACCGTTCCAGGAAAGAGCCGGGGCGGCTGCATACGACTGGGTGTTGCTGCCACTGGTACAGGTGCGGGCAACGGCTCGAGCCTGATTGACCGCATCCAGCGCAGTCTGAAAATCGGGGGGGATGTACTCGACCCTGGGGCTGCTGGTGCAGGCTGCCAGGAGGGCCAGGATGAGGGTCAAGATGAGGTTCAGAAGCAGGCGCATGAACTCAGTCTGCCAACGGATTTTAGCCTGGGAGGTGAAGAAATCACCCGGCAGCGTTACATGAAGGGGAAGGGTATGCTAGGGCCTGATGCGCTTGATTGGCCTGACAGGGAGCATTGGTAGCGGCAAGAGCACGGTGGCGCAGCGCCTGCGGGAGCTGGGCGTGCTGGTACTGGATGCCGACGAGTACGCCCGGGAAGGGGCCACAGCCCTCAAGGCGGAAATTTGCCAGGCATTTCCCGAGGTTTGCCGGGAAGGGGAAATAGACCGGGCGGCCCTGGGAAGGCGGGTGTTTGCCGACCCCGAAGCCCGCCAGCGGCTCGAGGCCCTCCTGCACCCCTACGTGCGCCGCCGAATGCGCGAGGAGACCGAGAAAGCCCTCTCGGCGGGTCAGAAGATGGTGGTGCACGACATCCCGCTGTTGTTCGAGACGGGGCGTGAAGCCGACTTTGCGGGGGTGCTGGTGGTGGCAGCCCCGACCGAACTGCGCAAGGCTCGGGTCATGGCCCGTAGCGGCTTGAGTGAGGCCGAATTCACCGCCCGCGACCAGAGCCAGATGCCCCAGGAAGAGAAGGTGCGCCGGGCCACCTGGGTGATCTGGAACGATGCCGACCAAGAGACCCTGCGAGAGCGGGTAGATGACTGGTACCGGGAGGTGGCACGATGAAGCTGGTGCACGACTGGCTGGGCCCCCTCGAGCTGCCCGATGAACCCCGGCGCATGGTGTCGCTGGCGCCCAACGTTACCGAGACGCTATTTGCCCTGGGCCTGGGGGCGCGGGTGGTGGGGCGCAGTGCTTTCTGCTACCGCCCGGCAGGCACGCTGGCGAGGCCGGTGGTCTCGAGCTACACCCGCCTGCGCTGGGAGCTCTTAGACAGCCTGAAGCCCGACCTGGTGCTCATCAGCACCGGGGTACAGCGAGAGCTGCTCCAGGAACTTCATCGCCGTGGCTACCCCATTTTCCCGGTGCCCCTGCCAAATAGCCCTTACGGCATTCTGGAAAACATTGTGCTGGTGGGGGCTTTGTTGGGAGTGGCCGAGCCGGCCACCCAACTGGTAGCTCAACTGTCGCGGCGCTACGGGGCGCTCTACCAGACCCTGCCGCCCGACCGGGTCTACCTCGAGTTCGACCTGGGCGGCCCCATCAC
>CAZIXH010000111.1:0-2641 GCA_964543055.1 uncultured bacterium | reverse complement strand
CTCGAGTTCTACACCCGCCTGGCGCTGGACTACGGCGGCCCGGTTCCGGCTCCGAGTTCCAGCACCGGGCCGCCGTAGTCCAGCGCCAGGCGGGTGTAGAACTCGAGGTCGTCGGTGTAGTGCTGGTATTGCAGGTGGTAGAACGCGGCAAGGGGCGAGTAGTCCACTCAAAAATCATAAGCCTGGACGGGTGCTTCGCTAAAGCAAATGGGCTATTTCGCTCCAAAAAGTTGTCGTGCCGGTAAACCGACGTAAGCGGCTCTGCGCTAAAATGTAGTTGTGGTCAAACCCAGCGCTCAGCTCATGACCATCGAGGAGTACCTCCGCACCGAGCCAGAACGGGAGGTGCGGCACGAGTATGTGCATGGGCACATCTACGCGGCGGGCGGAGGGAGCAGCAACCACAACCGAATCTGCGCCAACATTGTGCATCTTTTGGTGGCGCTCAACCTGGCTCATGGTAGGTGCCGCGTCTACCCCAGCGACATGAAACTGCGGGTGGACGACGAAAAGGTTTACTACCCCGACGCGATGGTCGTATGCCAGGGAGAACTCCCCAACGAGTTCTACGAAACCGAGCCTTGTCTGCTGGTGGAGGTGCTGTCACCCAGCACCAAAGACATTGACCGGCGCGAAAAAGCCGATGTGTACCGCAGCTTGCCCAGCCTGCAGACCTACCTGATTGTAGATAGCGAGTCCCGAACGGTGCGCCACTACTGGCGAGAAGCGGGCGAGTGGAGGGTTTTGGATTACGTCCGGCAAGGCGAAATTCCCCTACCCTGCTTGGAGGGGAGTATAGGTCTCGAGCAAATCTACCGGGGGGTTTTGTAACTCAGGGGGTAGGCTCGAGCCGCGCCTTGCCGAAATAGGGCTGCAGGGCTTTTGGCACGTTGACGGTGCCGTCCTCGTTCTGGTGGTTTTCTAAGAGCATCACCAGGATGCGCGGGGTGGCCAGGGCGGTGTTGTTGAGGGTGAAGGCGTAGCGCACCTTGCCGTGTTCGTCGCGGTAGCGCAGGTTGGCCCGCCGGGCCTGCCAGTCCAGGAGGGCCGAGCAGGAGTGGGTCTCGCGGTAGCGGTTCTCGCTGGGAACCCAGGTCTCCAGGTCTACCTGGCGGTACTTGCCCAGGCCCATATCGCCGGTGGACACCTCGAGCACCCGGTAGGGCAGCTCGAGGGCCTGCAAAATGCCCTCCGAGATGGAAAGCATGGTGTCGAACCACTTGTTCGATTCTTCCAGGTCGGCCTTGCAGAGTACGTACTGCTCTACTTTGTTGAACTGGTGAACGCGCATCAGGCCGCGCACGTCCTTGCCTGCCGAGCCCGCCTCGCTGCGGAAACACGGAGAGAGCGCAGTGTAGGTTTTGGGCAACTCGCTCTCGGGCAGAATCTCGCCGGCGTGCAGGTAGTTGAGCAGCACCTCGGCAGTGCCGGCCAGGAAGGCATCCTCGCCATCTACCGAGTAAACCTGGTCGCGGGCGGTGGGGAACTGGCCGTGCCCGTAAAGCACCTCTTCCTTGGTCAGGCTGGGCACACTCATGGGGGTAAAGCCAGCCTGAATCATCCGGTCGAGGGCAAAGCGCAGCAGGGCTTGCTCGTAGACCATCAGGTCGCCTTTCAGGATGTACGAGCGTGAGCCCGAAACCTTGGCCGCCCGTTCAAAATCGCCCCAGCCGTTTTTCTCGATGAGCGCCACGTGGTCGAGAGGCTCGAAAAGAAAGATGCGGGGGTTGCCGTGGACGCGGGTCTCCACATTGAACGAGTCGTCGGGGCCTACCGGCGCACCCTCCCAGGGAATGGTGGGGGTGAGGTAGAGCAGGTTTTTGAGGCGGGCCTCGAGGTCGCGTAGCTGGGGCTCGAGTTCGGCCAACTGCTGCCCAATCTCCCTGCCCTTTTCAATCATGGCCGCACGCTCTTCGGGCCGGGCCTTGCTGGCAGCTTTGGCGTTGGCGTTGCGCTCGGCCTGGAGCTGCTCCGTTTTTCGCTTGAGTTCCTGCACCTGTGCGTCCAGGGCCAGCAACTCGTCGAGGTCGAGGGTACCGGCTTTCTTTTCGATGGCCTCGCGGACGATTTCGGGGTTTTCGCGGATAAATTTGATGTCTAGCATAGCGACGCTCAGGGTCGAGGGTGGGGCTCCTGACACCAGACCCCAGGTACTCGACGGTTATTCAATGACCCTTGGCACTTTGAACTGGCCTTCTTCCTGCTCGATGGCTACCGACAGGGCTTCTGACTGGCTCAAGGAGGGCTCTATTTCATCGGCCCGCAGGCGGTTGGTAATGGCCACCGGGCGGGCCATTTCCGGCAGGTTCTCGGTATCCAGCTCGCCCAGCTTTTCAAAAAAACCCACAATAGAGCGCAGTTCACCCTCGAGCTTGGCCTCCTCTTCCGGTGTGAGCGCCAGCCGGGAGAGCTTGCCCAGATTTTTGACCAGTTCTGGAGTAATCTCCATAGGAGCCATTCTAACCCTCCCACAGGGGAAGCCAAAAGTGCCCGGCTAGGCTCTTAGCATTTGCTCGGGTATCGTCGTTTCAACCCCTCACCCGGCGACAGCGGTTACCGCCAGTATGTTCTATTTGACAAAAGGAGTACCAAACCAGCCTGTGCTGTCGCCACCCTCTCCCGCAAGGGGAGAGGGAAAGGG
>CAZIXH010000110.1:0-8362 GCA_964543055.1 uncultured bacterium | reverse complement strand
GCCCATGCCAAGGCCTTTGGCCGCTCCCAGCTATTCTCCCTCCGTCCAATCCTCCCCTTCGACACCGTGCGCCATGTCGCTTTCCCGGCGGCTTAGCTTGTTGGGTTGATTTGGGGACGCACCCAAGCGGTATGAATGATTCGGTTTTTGAGGCCCTGTTGAACTCGTACCAGCGCAACAACACCATCCTGCTCAATCTTTTGCACGCACTGCCGGAAGGGGGCCTGGAGGCGAAGGCCCTCGAGGGCAGCCCGAGCATTGTGGAGCAGTACGCGCACATGCAGCAAACCCGTCTGTTCTGGCTGAGTCAGGTTGCGCCTGAGTTTGCTACCGGCATGAACCAACTCTTTCGCCAGGTTGGGGAGGAATGGGTGGCCGAACGTGAACCGGCCCACATCGAGCAAGCGCTGAACCAGAGCACCCACGCCGTGTGTGAGGCGGTGCGAGACCGGCTGCATACCGGCCAGGCCATGAAAGGGCCACATGCTTCCTACGACCACCCCATCCTGCTGCTCCAGCATCTGCTCTGGCACGAGGGCTACCACGTGGGGCAGATCAAGCTGGCGCTCAAGGCTTTTGGCTACAGGATGCCGGAGGAAGTCGAAGAAAAAGCCATCTGGAGTGAGTGGCGGACGGAGATCTGGTAGCCATGGGCCTTTGCTTCAGCGAGAAAATTTGGGAGTGGCGGGGCCCCGCGCCCTATTACTTCGTGACCGTGCCCCAGGAGCAAAGCCAGGCCATCAAGAGCGCCGAGCGGTTGCTGACCTACGGCTGGGGCATGATTCCGGTGAAGGTGCGGATCGGCCAGACCGAGTGGCAGACCTCGCTGTGGCCCAAAGACGGGCTGTATGTGGTGCCGTTGAAGGACAAAATCCGCGAGGCCGAGGGCCTGCAAGTGGGCCAGACGGTTACGCTGACGCTCGAGGTCATCCCGAACAAACGAAAGCCATGAACCTCTTCGAGATGTATGACTACCTGGTTCGTGCCCGCCGCGACTTGTGGGTGGTGCTCGAGGCCGTCCCGGACGATGTGCTGTCGCGCCCCCTGCTGGGCGGTGAGCGCTTCCACTGCATCAAAGACCTGGTGTTTCACATTGCCAGTGTGGAAGACTTCTGGCTGCATGAGGACATAAAGCGTACGGAGCCGGTGCTGATGAACATGCCAGCCCTGAGGGACACCGAAGGCGGCCCGGAGTATGCGGGCTTTGACCTGCACACCCTGCTGGACTACTGGAAGGCCGTTGAGGCGAGCACCCGGGCCTATCTGGCCGCGCTTACCGAGGCCGAACTGAATCGGGCCGTAAGCCCTCACGACGACCCCGCGCAGCGCTACACGGTGTCGGGCATCCTCTGGCACGTGATGCTGCACGAAGTCCGGCATACCGCGCAGATAGCGGTGCTGCTGCGTACCCAGGGCATCAAGCCGCCTGCGCTGGACTTGTTGTGGTATCTGCCTGGCTAATGGCCGTTTGCTATAGCATCCTGGGGCAAATTGCCCTACACTCTCTTCTGGACAGCGCACGGTGAATGCCCCCTGACATTCGGCCCGTAGCCTGTGCGAGGAGACCGGGATTCAAGTTGGAGAAACTCAAGCGTTACACTGCCAAGGATGCCGAAGAAACCTACCTCGTCCCCCACTGGGCGGCGGGGTTTTTTCGGGTGGGGGAGGATGGCGAGCTCGAGGTCACCCCTGAAGGGCCGGATGGCCCCAGTGCCTCGCTCTATGAAATTGTGCAGGATCTGCGCGACGAGGGCCGCCCGCTACCGGTGATGTTGCGCTTTCCCCAGATTTTAGAAGCCCGGGTGGTGGCGCTCAACGAAGCCTTCCGGCGGGCCATCAAAAAGTACCACTACCAGGCAGAGTATCGGGGCCTCTATCCGGTCAAGGTGAACCAGCGGCGCATGGTGGTCGAGACCCTGGCCCGGGCCGGGAAGCCCTATGCGTATGGCCTCGAGGCCGGTTCCAAGGCCGAGCTGGCCCTGATTCTGGCCCAGGACTTACACCCCGAATCCATCATTGCCTGCAACGGCTTCAAGGACGACGACTTCATCCGCCTGGCCCTGATGGGCAAGAAGCTGGGCAAGAATGTGGTGATCACCCTGGAGAAGTTTGCCGAGCTCGAGCGGGTGATCCGCATTGCCCAGGAGCTGGCAGTGGAGCCGCAGATTGGCATCCGCTACAAACTCAAAACCCGTGGCTCCGGGCAGTGGGAGGAGTCGGGCGGCGAGTCGGCCAAGTTTGGCTTTACCACCCCCGAAATTATCCGGGCTGTGGATATCCTGGCCGAGGCCGGCATGCTGGGCACCATCGCCATGCTGCACTCGCACATTGGCAGCCAGGTAACGGACATCCGTCGTATCAAACAGGCCGTGCGGGAGATTGCCCAGACCTATGTGCAGCTCCGCAAGCTGGGGGCTCCGGTGCGCTACCTGAACCTGGGGGGCGGCCTGGCGGTGGACTACGACGGCTCCAAGACCGCCTTTTATGCCTCGGCCAACTACTCCATGGAGGAGTACGCCGAAGACCTGGTGTACGTGACCAAGGAAGTCTGCGACGGTCACGGCGAACCCCACCCCTTCCTGGTCACCGAGTCGGGCCGGGCCGTGACCGCTTATCACAGCGTACTGGTGCTCGAGGTGATTGACACCATCCGCCCGCCCGGCGAGGAGAAAGTCGAGCAGCCCAAAGACGCCCACCCGGTGGTGAAGGACATGTTCGACCTGGCCAAAGGCATCTCGGCCAAGAACTACCGCGAGGTCTACCACGATGCCTTCGCCAACAAGGACACCATCCAGAACCTCTACGATCTGGGCCTTATCTCGCTGCGCGACCGGGCCGCTGCCGAAGCGCTTTTCTACCAGATTGCCCGCAAAACCCTGAAGTTTGCCCTCGAGTTCGACTACCCCGCCGACGAGCTCGAGGACCTGCAAAAGATGCTGGCCGATAAGCTGGTCTGTAACTTTAGCCTCTTCCAGAGCCTGCCCGACTCCTGGGCCATCAAACAGATGTTCCCCATCGTGCCGCTCTCCCGCCTGAACGAGCGCCCCACCCGCGAGGCCACCCTGGTAGACATCACCTGCGACTCCGACGGCAAATTCGACCGTTTCATAGATACCCACGATGTTCGCAACACCCTGCCCGTCCACGAAATCCGCCCTGGCGAGCCTTACTACCTGGGGGTCTTCCTGACCGGAGCCTACCAGGATGTGCTGGGCATGAACCACAACCTCTTTGGCCGCATCGGCGAGGCACATGTAATTGTGGACGAGGACGGCTACGACATCGAGCGCTTCATCCTGGGCGAGAAGGCCCGCCGGGTGATCGAGAAGATGGGCTACGAGGACGACGAGCTGGCCGAGGCCGTAGAAAAACTGGTGCGCTCCTCCAAGAAGCTCACCCCCGCCGAGAAGGGGGCCTTCATGGAGCAGTATGCACGGGAGCTGGTGGGGTACACCTACCTGGAAGACTAGGGCGGTTTCAGGAAATAATCTTGAGTGAGGTGAGCGCTAACATCATCTGGGAGGCGGTTGACCATCCTCCTATCCCTCGATCCAAACCATAAACCGCTCAAGAATGGAATTAATGGGGTCATGGATTACGACGTGCTGATAGTTGGCGCCGGTTTTGCCGGTTCCGAGGCCGCTTACGCGCTGGCTAAACGAGGGGCGCGGGTGGGGCTGGTGACCACCAGCCTGGATTCGGTTTTCCTGCCCTTTACGCCCATCCAGGTGCCCTTTCCCCAGGGTTCGCTGCTGGCCGAAGTGGGCCAGGAGGGCCTGAAGGGTTGGGAACTGCACAGCCGGGCCAAATATCGCCTGGAAAACCAGCCAAACCTGCACCTCCTGCAACTCTCCGTGACCCGCCTGCTACTGGAGGGGCCGGCAGTGGTGGGCATCGAGAGCTGGGAGGGGCCGCGCAAGACCGCGCCCAAAGTGGTTCTTGCAGTGGGAAGTTTTCTCTTGCCCAGGCTCTACATTGGCAGCGTGGCCGAGGAGGCCGGGCGGCTCGCGGAGGTGGCCTACCCCGACCTGTACCAGCACCTCGAGCAGCTCGGCTTTGCCTTTATGACCCAAGAGGCCCAGGTCGCCGAGCAGGGCGGTACTCCCGGTTACCGGGTGGCGTATCAGGTTTTCGCAGAAGCCGAGTGGAACCCGGCCACCTTCCAGCTCCACCGCCTGGCAGGGTTGTACGCAGTTGGCCTGTGTGTGCTGGGGCAGGGGACATATGCCCAGATGGCCGAGGAAGGGATGCGACTCGCGGAAAGCGTGCAGATTAAAGTCAATAGTCGATAGTCAAAAGTCTATAGTCAACACAGCGTCGTAGAGATACCCATACACTTCGATAGGTTCAATGGGCTATGGCCCTGAAACCCCCTCCCTACTACGTAGGGAGGGTATTGGGCGAGGCCCTGAATCTGGAGGCTGCGTGAAGGTACAGGTCGGCAACCCCACCTGACCTCCCCTACGTCGTAGGGGAGGAACGAAAAGGCGTCTCCTACGACTTCTGCCAGAGAACACAACACGGGCCGTGGCGTAGCCGTGGAGCTCAACCGAAATGGACACATCTGCACAGGTATTTGTACGACTGTGTAGTCAATAGTCGATAGCCGAATGACCATAGACTATTAACCATTGACCATAGACCTTACAACTACAAAAGCCGTAGAGACTCGGTTTCAACCAGCTTTAGTATTTTTCGGTCCAGCCGCGATAAAGGGCGGTGCTCGGGGCTTTCTTTGGCCTCGTAGGGGGCTTTGTAGACCTGGATGTTCAGCTTGCGGTGGGTGAAGTCGTGGCGCACCGTGCCCACCGGCTCGGCTTTTTCCAGCCCGAAGCGGGCCAGCAAGCGCCCTAAAGCCCCTGGGCCTTCCTCCATCGGAACCCCCCACAGCCCACCCAGTATGCGGCCCTGGCGCAGTTCGAGGTGGGTGCCCGAAGGCCCCTGCAAGACCAGCGCCACCACCTCGAGGCTTTTCTGCGGGCGTGCTCTGGCGGCAGGATAGCGCTCGGGGTGGCTCTTTCCCAGACAGTACGGGGCTACCGGGCAGGCTCCGCAGCTGGGGTTGTGGGGGGTGCAAACCGTAGCCCCTAGCTCCATCAGGGCCTGGTTCCAGTCGCCGGGCAGGGAGCCGTCGGGGGTGTTCACCTCCCCTCCCCAGTACATCAGCTCGGCCATCAGGGTATCGGCAGCCTCCTGCACTTGCTGGGGGGTCGGGTTTTCCCAGGCATACAAGCGCGACAACACCCGCCGCACATTGCCATCCACCGCCGCCACCGGCTCGCCAAAAGCAATGGAGGCCACTGCTGCGGCAGTGTAGGGGCCAATGCCAGGCAGGGCACGTAGTTCACCGGACGATTGGGGAAGGGGCTGGCCCAGGGCAACCATCTGCCGGGCCAGCTTATGCAGGTTGCGGGCCCTAGCGTAGTAGCCACAGCCCTGCCAGGCTTTCAAAACGTCTTCCTGGTCGGCCTGGGCCAGGGCTTCCAGGGTGGGGAATTGCTCCAAAAAACGCTGATAGTAGGGGATGGCCTGCTCGACCCTGGTCTGCTGCAAGAGTACCTCTGACAGCAGAATCTTGCAGGGGTCGGCCTCGCCCCGCCAGGGCAGCTTGCGTTTGTGGATCTGGTACCACTCCAGAAGGTTTTTTTTCAGCTCGAGGCTATCCACGCCGCCACACCAGTTGAATGGCTACCGCCACCAGTAACAGAGCCAACCCCCAGCGCAGGGCTGTTGGGGGCAGGTTCAAAGCAAGCCGTGCGCCGAGGGCTGTGCCCAGGAGAATGCCCAGGGCCACCATCGCGGCAATGGGGAACTGCACAGCACCCACCCTGGCGTACACCCATACCCCCAGAATCCCCACCGGCAGCAGTAAGGCAGCCAGTGAGGTGGCGGTGGCCTGAATCTGGGTCAGACCCAGCAGAAGGATCAGGGCGGGCACAACAATAATGCCCCCACCAATTCCAAAAAGGCCGGAAAGGAGACCGGCAGCCAGGCCGATCAGGGCGGCTATTAACAGGCTCATGCCTCAACTATAAAGTGCAATGGCCCAACAGCCCTAAAGACCCCTTTGGGGGGAGCCAACAACCCGCCCGCCAGGGCGCCTGCCTTACCCGAACCAGCGTCGGTGTTCAACCATCAAACACCGATCCTGCACTACCGGAATCCCGGCCTGTCGCAAGGTTTCGGCAAAGGCATCGTGGATAATGCCCGATTGCAGCCAGACCAGCCGGGGCCGGGCAGCCAGAATCTCTTCCAGATGATCGGGTAGCGCCTCGCTACGGCGGAACACGTCCAGGATGTCGGGGGGTTCCTCCAGGTCGGTCAGCCGGGCCACGATTTTGCGGCCCCAGAGCACCTGTCCCGCATGGGCAGGGTTAACTGGAAGCACGGTAAAGCCCCGCTGCGCCAGGTATTCGGGTACATAGAAGGCCGGTTTGTGGGGGTTGGGATGAGCGCCCAGTACCGCAACGGTACGGGCCTGAAGCAAGAACTCGCGCAGATGTTCCACTTTAGCCTCCGGAGCGTAAGAGTTCCACAATCTCGGCAAAACCGGCTTCCTGGGCGACCTGCAAAGGGGTTTTGCCCTGAAAGTTGGGCACGGTCAGGTCGGGGCTGGTGTTCTCCAGGAGCCAGCGCACAGCCGCGGTGTGGCCTTGCATGACTGCCAGGTTCAATGCCTGCTGCACACCCTCCCGTGCGCCATACCCCCAGACCAGCTCGAGCATCCCTGGCAAACCCGAAAGTGCCGCGTGGGGCAGCAGGGGGATGCCGTGCGCGCTTTTGTGCTGGGCCAGGGCCGGGTTTTCCTGAAGCATCGCCTGTACGCGCTGGAGGTCGCCCAGCATGGCTGCGGTAGAAATTGCCAGGGGAGCCCCTTTCGCCAGAAGGTACTCCACAATGGCCCGCTGTCCGGTGTGGGCCGCAGCCTGAATGGCGCTCTCGGTGTCGCCGGGCCGCCACTCGTGGGCCAGGTTCAAAAGCTCGGGGGTCTCCTCCAGCAGGGCCTGCACCCTGGAGAGGTCGCCGTGGGCGGCCATGACAAACTCGCGGATGCGTTCGGGTGAGGGCATGGCTCAAGCCTACCGCAGAAAGCGTTCGGGGTGGGTGGCCTGGTAGAGCCGCCAGGCGTCCCAGTCTCGAGGCCGTCCTGTGGTTTCAGCCCAGTGCCAGAAGTTCATCAGCATGGAGCGGGCGGTGCGGGTCTCGTGATAAAAGATGTCGGCCCCCAGGCCCCCTTCTTCCATCAGGCCCGAGTCGTAGTAGGCTTGTAGGGCCGCTTGCAGGTTGTAGGGTATCTGGCGAAAGTCCACCTGCACGTGGTTTTCTCCGATTTCCACCACCACGTACTGGGCCCGCACGTCGCCGTTGAAGGGGGCGCCCACCGCGCCGCTATTGAGTACGAGGGCCTCGCCTAATTGGTACATGAAGGGGCGGTGGGTATGCGACCCCACCAGTAGGCGGGCCGGGTAGTCTACGCTAATCTCGGTGAGGGTGTCTGGGGCCTGTTGCTCGTCGTAGCCCTCCCGGTAGTGGCGGGGCGAGCCGTGGGTAACCCGCATCAACACGCTTTCGCCCATCCCCTCGGCTTTATCCAGTCCAAACACCCGCTGGGGCCCTTCACCAATGGCTACCTGGTAGGGCAGGTTGCTGAGCCAGTCCAGGTGGGGCTGGGGGAGCCGGGCTACCGACCAGGCGGTGGGCTCGAACAAGGGGTCGTGGTAGAGGTCGGCCAGCGAGGGGTCGCGCTGGGCCCACTTCACCAGCAGGTCGTCGTGGTTGCCCAGGGTGAACCAGAAGCCCTGGGGGGCCAGGGCGCGGCCCTGTTTGGAAGAGGATAGGTTCAACAGGCGTTCCAGCACTTCGCGATTGGAAGGCCCCCGGTTCACAATATCGCCGTTGACCACGACCAGGTGGGCCCGTACCTCTTTCAGGTCGTGCAGGACGGCCTCGAGCGCCGGAAGGTTGCCGTGGATATCCGACAAGATTGCAACGCGCATACTCAGTTTCCGGGTATGAAGGGGTTCCGTTGAAGGCTGATGATGCCCGTGACCAGAGCCACTATGGCCAGCAGGCTGACGACGCTCAGGGCCTGTAAAAGCATCCAGAAAAAGTCCCGCAGGCCCCAGAGCGGGGAGGTTCTGGGGGTTTGGCGCAGCAGCAAAAACCCTGCTAGGGCGATGACCCACAAAAATGCCAGAACCACGAGCGCTCTGCCCACAGTTTTTCAGGATAACAGCACCTGTCTCTTAAACCCATCTGACGCTGCCGACGATCTACGCGGTGGAGATTGCGGTGGGCGCCGGAACGTTGAAAAAAAAACAACAAAAGAGGTGCAGGGGAGGCGGAGGACTGATAGCAGAGA
>CAZIXH010000109.1:0-3218 GCA_964543055.1 uncultured bacterium | reverse complement strand
TCTCGACCCTGAGGTGCTGGCCACCAACCACCGTATTCGGGAATACCTGAATGTTCTGTTCGATCCGGGCGAAGGCGCTTTGCTAGCCGCCATGCCGGGGTCGGGCAGCTTAGGGATGGAAGCGGGCCTCACCAACCTGGCCGACGAGGGGGACGCGGTTTTGCTGCTGGTGAGCGGTACTTTTGGCGAGCGCATGGTGGAGATTGCCCACGCCTACCGGTTTGACTACAAGGTGCTGCGCTCCGAGCCAGGCCACCCCATTGACCCCCAGGCCGTCGCCGAGGAACTCAACCACCGCCCCTACAAGCTGGTAGCCCTGGTGCACGGCGAGACCAGCACCGGCGTACTCAACCCGGTAGAGGAAATTGCCGCCCTGGTACAAGCCCACGGGGCGCTCTTTATGGTAGACGCCGTTACCACCGCGGGCATGATGCCGCTCTCCATGCAAAAACAGGGCATAGACTATGCCTTCACGGGCAGCCAGAAATGCCTCTCGGCCCC
Organism: uncultured bacterium; assembly: GCA_964543055.1. Classification (GTDB taxonomy): domain Bacteria; phylum Deinococcota; class Deinococci; order Deinococcales; family Thermaceae; genus Meiothermus. Next base: position 2,717 of record CAZIXH010000109.1, on the reverse strand, counting down.
GCCAGGGCTGGCCCCCTTTGCCCTTTCGCTGCGGGGCCGCGAGTGCCTGGGGCGGGTACGCGGCTGGTATTCGGACCTCTCGAGGGTCGCGGTGTACTGGGAGCAGGAAGGTTACTTCTGCACCTCGCCGGTACTGCTGCACTACGCCCTGGAAGAAGCTCTCAAGCTGGCCCTGGAAGAGGGCCTGGAAAAGCGTCAGCAACGCGCCGAGACCCTGTACGCTGCGGTGCTCTCGCTCCTGGAAGAGCTGGGCTTCAGCGCCTACGCCGCCGAGGGCGCCCGCCTGCCCACGGTGCTGGTGGTGCGCCCCCCTCAGGGGCAGCACGAGTCGGAGATCCGCAAAGCGCTCTATGCCAGAGGGATCTCCGTGGCCGGGGGCATTGGCCCCACTGCCGGCAAGGTACTGCGGCTGGGCCTGATGGGCGAGAGTGCCCGGCCCGAGCACTACCGGCTTTTCTTCAAGGCGCTGGGCGAGGTGCTGGGCAAGAGCGGCCTCGAGCGGGCCTTCGAGGAACGGGTGGGGTTAATCGCGGTCTAGAGCGAGATAAGCCGAAGGCCAAAGGCTGAAAGCTGAAGGCAAATAAACGTGTCTGGCCTTAGCTTTGAGCTTATACCAACTCTGCGCCTGAGCGGCGCTAAACGCTCCCCTTACTTGCCGCGCCAGGGGGCGCGTCCGAGGGACTTGTAAATCGCTTTTGGGTCACTTCTGAGCAGATTTGGTATTACAGCTTTCGGCTTTTAGCCTTCCGCTTTCGGCCTGCTCAATGCTGCGTCAGGTAGTAGTGCTCGAGCTCCCCCTGAAGCTGCACCAGGGCTTGCTGGATGCTCATGCCCTGCAAGGGCAGTACGCCATAGGCCCGGATGACCAGGTTTTGCCGGATACGGCGGAACACGATCTGGGCGCCCTCGAGGTTGCTACCTTGCAGGGCAATCAGAAACTGGCCCGGTTTGAGCTGAAAGACCATATCGGGTTGGCGCAGGTATTGCAGCAGTTCGGCCCCCGGCTGGTCGGAGCGGGTATGCAACAGCAAGAGCGTAACGGGCCGCACCGCCGAGAGGGTCTCGAGGCTCGGGGCCAGGGCTTGCAGGGCCGCATAAGGCAGAATGCCCTCCTGGGTACGCAGGCCCATCTGCGCGGGAGCGGGCAGGCCGGGCGCCTCGCGCCGAAGCAGGAAATAGAGCCCCACCAAAAACACCAGCCCGCCCAGCAAGCTCGCCACCGCCGCCATTACCGCCACATCGGCGGGCACCTCGGCCAGGTCGCGGCTGGCAGCCACCGCCAACACGCTGCCCATCAGCCCCAGGCCCAGCACCCAGAAAAAGCGCACCTGCGGGCCCAGCGGCACCCTGGCATACAAGCTGGCGGCTGCGGCCAGAATCAGGGCCGCCACCAGAAACACCACACCGGGATAAATGCTCTCCTGCCGGGGGAATAGCCACAAGGGCAACAGGCCCAGCAGGACAAACCCCCAGGGCAATAGGGATAGCCACATAGGCCATAGCATAAGATTGAAGTTTGGATTGCCCTGCCAAGAATGACCATGATGATGGCAGATGGTCAATAGCCGATAGCCTATAGCTCAAAGCAAAAGTGGGCGTTGCAGGTCTTGATTCTCGTCTGCGGGCTCTACATGCTCGAGAATCGTCTGACCGCACCGCAGGACCTCGGAACGTGGAGCCGGTTAGATTGCGTCTCGTCTCTGGTACAATTACGTTGTGAACATAGCCCCTCTGGCCGAGCGGGTACGCCCCAAAACCCTGGACGAAGTAGTAGGGCAGGAACACCTTACGGGGCCGGGGAAGCCCCTGCGGCGGATGCTCGAGACCCGTCGGCTTTCCTCCTTCATTTTGTGGGGGCCACCGGGAAGCGGCAAAACCACCCTGGCCCGCCTGATGGCCCAGGGCGTCGGGCAGGGAATGGTGGCCCTCTCGGCGGTGAATGCCGGGGTCAAGGATATCAAGGAAGTGGTCGCCCAGGCGCAGGAACAAGGCAGCCTGGTGCTCTTTCTGGACGAGATCCACCGCTTCAACAAGTCGCAGCAGGACGCGCTCTTGCCCCATGTGGAGTCGGGCCTGCTGACCCTGATGGGGGCTACCACCGAAAACCCCTCCTTCGAGGTCAACCCGGCCCTGCGCTCCCGCGCCAGGGTCTATGTGCTGAACCCGCTCGACGAGGACGCTACCCAGAGGCTGTTGGAGCGGGCCCTGGCCCACCCCGAAGGGCTGCAAGCCCAGGCCGAGCCCAGGGCCCTCGAGCTCATTGCCCAGGCCGCCATGGGCGACGCCCGCCGGGCTTTGTCGGCCCTCGAGCTGGCCGCCAGCCTGGGCGAAGGCCAGATCAGCGAAGCCGCCGCCAAAGAAGCCCTGGGTAGCGGGACGCTCAACTTCGATAAAGGGGGCGAGTATTTCTACGACCTGATCTCGGCGCTGCACAAGAGTGTGCGCGGCAACCATGTGGACGCGGCCCTGTACTACTTTGCCCGCATGATCGAAGGCGGAGCCGACCCGCTGTACCTGGCCCGCCGCCTGGCCCGCATGGCCGTGGAGGACGTGGGCCTGGCCGACCCCAATGCCCTGCGCCTGGCCATGGCCGCCAGGGACGCCTACGACTTTCTGGGTAGCCCCGAAGGCGAGCTGGCCCTGGCCGAGCTGGTCATCTACCTGGCCCTGGCCTTTCTCTAATACACTTCTGACGCTGCCGACGAACCACTCTGTAT
>CAZIXH010000108.1:0-3605 GCA_964543055.1 uncultured bacterium | reverse complement strand
AAACAAACCCCGCAAGCCCCGGCTGGCGCTAATCCTGGGGTCTTTTTGGCGCAGGCTTCCAGCGGCAGCGTTGCGGGGGTTTTTGAAGGGTGCTGCGCCCTCCTCTTCCAGCTTCATGTTCAATTCTAGAAAAGTCTGGATCGGCAGGTAAATTTCGCCTCGCACCTCCAGGCTCATGGGCTGGGGTAACTGGCGCGGTATATCAGTAATAGTGAGCAGGTTGGGGGTAACGTCCTCCCCCACCATCCCATCGCCCCGGGTCAGGCCCCGCCGAAGCACCCCATCGCGGTAGATCAGATTGACCGAAAGGCCGTCAATCTTATACTCCAGCACATATTCACGTGGCTCTTCACTGCCCAGGGCGCGGTTGATGCTGGCCTCAAAATTCTCGATGTCTTCAGGACCAAAGGCATTGCCCAGCGAGTACATCCGGGTGGGGTGGGGCACGGCCTCAAAGGTGGTCTCGTAGAGCTGGCTTCCCACAGTCTGGGTGGGCGAGTCGGGGGTCACCAGTTCGGGGTGTGCCTCCTCCAACTCCTTCAGTTCACGCAACAAGCGGTCATATTCAGCATCGGAAATCTCGGGGTCATCAAGTACGTGGTAACGATAGTTGTGGTAACGAATTTGCTCCCGTAGTTCCGAAATACGTTGCTTTGGCGTAGACATAATGCGATGGTATCATTTTAGCTCAAGAAGATTACAGGGGTTTCACATCTGTCTCGCCAACGCCCAAAAACGCCTAAGGTACGCTTCATTCTTTTGTCAAGCCCCTTTCAAGCCTCATGATTTCTGCTCTATAATGCCAGAGGCTAACAGCCAGTTTGAAACTTGTGTTGTTCACAAGTAAATGGAGGCGAATCGCATGAAGAAACTCGTAGTGCTCGGTGTTGCCTTAGCTACCGCATTGGGGCTGGGACTGGCTCAAGACGTGCGTGTAGGCATGGCTTTCGACGCAGGTGGTAAAAACGACCGCAGTTTCAACCAATCTACCTTTGAGGGCGCCCAGCGTGCAGCAAAAGAACTAGGGGTCAAGGTTTTCGACTTCGAACCCGGCGACCCCGGTCAGGTGGGTCAGGGCATCCGCCGTTTTGCTGAAGAAGGCTTCGACTTGATCGTCGGGGTCGGCTTTGCCAACGAGCCCTCCATTACCCGCAACGCCCAGGAATTCAAGGACATCAAGTTCGCGGTGATTGATTCGGTGCCCTGCGAAGGCAAGTGCGACAATGCCGTCGGCCTGGTCTTCCGCGAGCACGAAGGCAGCTACCTGGTAGGCTACATTGCAGGCCGTACCACCAACACGGGCGTGGTGGGCTTTGTGGGTGGCATGGACATCCCGCTCATTCACAAGTTCGAGCAGGGCTACCGCGCCGGGGCCATCGCGGGTATGCGTGAGCGCAACATTGCCAACCCCCGTGTGCTCATCAACTATGTAGGCACTACCCCCGCCGCCTGGAACGACCCCGGCAAGGCCAAGGAAATCGCTACCGCCCAGTCCAAGCAGGGCGCCGACATTATCTACGCCGCCGCTGGGGCCTCGGGCCTGGGTGTGTTGGACTTTGTGAAGCAGCAGCGTTGCTTGAAGCAGTCCGACCTGCCTTCGGGTGTGCGTTTCATCTCCAACAACGGTTCGAACGTTCCGCCCTACGCCGCCTACAACAAGTCCTGCCCCGCCGCTACTAACCGTCCGCTGTTCATGGTGGGTGTAGACGCCAACCAGAACTACTTGGGTGAAACCGACAACAACCCCCGTACCCTCAACCATGTGCTCACCTCCATGCTCAAGCGCGTGGACGTAGCTACCTTTGATGTCATCAAATCCGTCAAGGACAACACCTTCAAGGGTGGGGTGCGCGAGTTTGGCCTGAACAACAACGGCGTGGGTTATGCGCTGGATGACTACAACCGCGCCCTGATTCCGCAAGCGGTCATTAACCGATTGGCCGTGATACGCAGCCAGATTATCTCCGGCGCGCTCAAGGTGCCCGACAAACGCTAGTCTGTCTTTGTAGTGCAACGCTCAGGGAGAACCCCTGAGCGTTTTTTTGCACCCGGCCTTTAGCTTTCGGCTGTGTGACTGGGCAAGCCTTGCCTGTATGATTAGTCGTATGAACAATCTCGCTTCTCCCCCTGGCTCGCACGAAAAGGGTGCGGTGGCCCTCGAGCTCAAGGACATCACCAAACGCTATCCCCTGGTGCTGGCGAACGACCACATCTCCCTGGATGTGCGCTGGGGCGAGGTACTGGCAGTGGTGGGAGAAAATGGGGCGGGAAAATCCACCCTGATGAAAATTGTCTATGGCCTGGTCAAACCCGACCAGGGTGAGATCTGGGCCAACGGGCAAAAAGTGCAGATCAACGAGCCCGGCGACGCCATCGCCCAGGGCATTGGCATGGTGCATCAGCACTTCATGCTGGTAGACCCGTTTACGGTGCTGGAAAACGTGATTCTGGGCTCAGAACCCACGCAAGGGACGCAGCTCAATCTGGCGCAGGCCCGGGCCGAGGTTGAGGCGCTGATGAAGGACCTCGAGTTTGACCTGCCCCTCGATACCCCCGTAGAGGAACTGCCGGTGGGATTGCAACAACGGGTTGAAATCCTCAAGGCCCTGTACCGCAAGGCCAAAATCCTGATTCTGGACGAACCCACGGCAGTGCTGACACCTCAGGAGGCCGACGAGCTTTTTGACTTCTTGCGCCGCTTCGTGGACCAGGGCAACGCCGTCATCTTTATCAGCCACAAACTGGCCGAGGTGATCAAGCTCTCCAACCGCGTGACCGTCATTCGGGATGGCAAGGTAGTGGGTACGGTCAACACGCCCGAAACCAACGTAGCCCAGCTGGCCCGCATGATGGTGGGGCGCGAGGTGATTTTGTCGGTGGATAAAACCGAAGCCCAGCCCCGCGAGGCGGTACTGAAAATTTCCAACCTGACCATTCCCGGCAAAGACAAAAAGCACCGCCTGAATGGGGTCTCGTTCGAGGTACGGGCCGGCGAGATTGTAGGCATTGCAGGCGTGGAGGGCAATGGTCAGACCGAGTTGGTGGAGGCCATCACAGGCTTGCGGCCCTATGAGGGCACGATTGAGTACGAAGGGCAGACCCTGCGGCCAAACGCCCGGGTGGTGCGTGAGTGGGGGGTTTCGCACATCCCCGAAGACCGCAACGCACGGGGGCTAGTGCTGGACTTTACCACCCGTGAGAACCTGATTCTGGGCGACCATTACAAAAGCCCCAACGCGGGCTTCCTGGGCTTTATTGATGCCGACCAGATCGAGGCCGAGGGCCGCGAAATTGTGGAGCAGTTTGATGTGCGCCCCCGCAGCACCGAGCTGGCGGCCCGGCGCTACTCGGGTGGCAATGCCCAAAAAATAATTGTAGGGCGCGAGCTGAGTCGCAAGCCCAAAGTGTTGGTAGCTGCCCAACCCACCCGTGGGGTAGATATCGGCGCCATTGAGTTCATCCACGAAAATATCGTCAAGGCCCGGGACGCGGGCATGGCCGTACTGCTGGTCTCTGCCGACCTCAACGAGGTACGCTCGCTGGCCGACCGTATTCTGGTGATGTTTGAGGGCCGCATCATGGGCGAACTCAAAGCCAGCGAGGCC
>CAZIXH010000107.1:0-10185 GCA_964543055.1 uncultured bacterium | reverse complement strand
GGGCTGCTGGGGTGCAGAAGGCTCGAGGTGCAGTACCAGGTCGAGGGGTTTTGGGGGCTTCGGTTCCATCACCGAGCCGAGCGTAGCAAGGGCTGCGTCACTCAACCGTCATTGCCAGTCGGGCCCGGAGGGCTTGCTCGCTGACGCTGCGGAAACGCACGGTACCGCCGTGCAGGGTAAGGGCTTGCTCGAGGTCGGTCCTGGCCCTGGCCTGCTCGTCCAGGGCCAACCAGGCCCCGCTGCGGCTGTAGAGGGCATTTATCTGGTTAACCCGATGTTTTCCCGCAGCCTCGAGAGCCAGTTTGGCCTGACGAAGGGCGGCTTTGGGGTTGTGTAGGGCTAGCTCGAGCTCGGCGTAAAGCTGCTTGACCTCGGAGGCACCCCACTGGAGGTTTTCTGAGAGCTCCTGGGCCCGCTCCAAATCCAGGGTGGCCCCGGCAGTCTGGCCCAACCCCAGCCAGGCTTCGGCTCGCACCAATAGGGCTACCAGCTCCTGGCGTTGCACCCCACCCTGCCGGGCTTTCTGGAGGATGTCTTCTGTCTCGCAAATGGCTTCGGCGTAGCGACCCTGGCTCAGGTGTACCCGTGCCCGCACGATCCCAATGCGTTCTTGCAGCAGCCAGAAGCTCGAGGGGGCCGGGGCGTGTGCTTGCATCAGACGCTCGGCTTCCCCGATCCAGTCCAGGGCCTCGGTAGGCCGTTCCTGGAGCATCAGGGTCAGGCTATGGCAAAGCTGGGCCTCGATCTGGTGGTAGGGGGAGAGGCTTTGTGCCAGCTTCAGCGCGTCTAGTCCGTACTGATGGGCCTCTTCCAACAACCCCAGGTCGCGCTGGTAGTGGGTGACAAAGACTAGAGGGTAGAAGGCTTCAAAGGCAGAGACCTCGAGGGCAAACTCGTAGGCCCTGCGACTGGCCTCCATTGCTCCGACCAGGTCTTGCTGGTCGTCGAGCACCATCCCACGGTAGAACCACACATGGGAGTGTTGGAGGGGGGTCTGGGCCTCGTGCTGCAAGACCCCGAGCAGCTCGAGCTGCTGTTTCAGGTCGGCAATCCCGACCTGGCGACAGAGATAGAAGCGTGCGGCCAGCGCCTCAAAACGCTGGGGGTGCTCGGGTGGCATGGCTTCCAGGGCCAGCCGATAGTAAGCATCGGCTTCGCGGAAGGCCCGCACGCTATGAGCTTGCTGGGCAGCCTGGAGCCACCACTGGATGGCCTGCTCGGGCTGTCCTGCGGCCTGAAAATAGCCTGCCACCTTGGCCGGATGTTCGGCCTGCTTGGTGTAGTGCTGGGCCAGGTGAGCCGAGATGAGTCGCTTGCGGTCAGGCTTGAGGGCCTCGGCAATGGCGCGGGCAATCAGGTCGTGGCTAAAACGGTAGCCTTGGGGAACCGCCTCGATTAGGCGGGCTTGACTGGCTCGCTCGAGCGCCTCGGAAACCTCCCAGGCCGAGAGCGCGGTGGCCTCGGCCAGGGTTTTCGAATCGAAGGTGGCCTCGGTAATCAGAGCTGCCACCTCCAGGCTGCGCCGCACCGCTGCGCCCTGGCGCTCGAGGCGGCCCAGAATGGTCTGGCGGACGCTGGCAGCAATGCGTAGCTCGGTGTAGTCGTGGGTGGACTCGTCGTAGGGGGTCTCCCAGACGCCGCCCTCCCCCAGGCGCAACTCACCGGACTCGAAGAGGCTCTGAAGGGTCTGTAGCACAAAGAGCGGGTTGCCCGAGGTGGCCCGGTAGACCCGCTGTGGAAACAGCCGCGCTGGCCGCCCCGAGAGGTGGGCGATAAGTTCGGCCACCTCGAGCTCGCCCAGAGGTTCTAGCTCGAGCCAGGCTGCTCTCCGGCAGTTCCGCCAGTCTTGATAGCGACGGGCTACTTCGGGCGCTACCTCTTCGAGGCGAACCGTGATGACCAGCTGGGCCGACGCCCAGCGCTGCTCCAGCCCCACCGCCAGCGCCTGGAGGCTCCAGGGGTCGCTGTAGTGCTCGTCCTCGCTGAGAAAGGTGGTGCTGCCATGGGCCTCTATCAATAATTCCACCAGCGCAGAGAAGAACCGCACCTGGGTACTTTCGTCGAGTGGCAGCGGAGGGGTGTCCCACAACTCGGGAACCAGACGGGAAGCCTCGAGGCGTATCCAGCTTTTCAGTTCCAGGTCGGGTTTCGTGCTCAGGGCCTGGCGCACCCAACGGCTCATGGAGGCATAGGGGGTCGGCCCGTCGCCGGGTTGTCCCGAGAGGGTAATGTAGAGTCCCTTATCGGCCAGCAATTCTTTTGCCAGACGGCTCTTGCCCACCCCTGCCGGGCCAGCGATGAGCAGGATATTTTGGCTCTGCCAGGCCGCCTTGAGCTGCTCGAGGGCTGCTGCTCGCCCTACCAGCGGTGGGTTGAAGGTTGGGCTGCTAGGGGCTTGAGGCCACACCCGAGGGGTCGTCTTGCGCTGGCGGATTTGCTCGGCCAGGGCCTGGGTTTCGGGTAGTGGTTCCAGGGCCAACTCCCGCTGCAACACTTTACAAAGCAGTTTGTACTGATTGAGTGCCCCCTCGGTCTGCCCCAGCGCCGCGTAGAGCCGCATGGCCTCGCGGTGGAAATGTTCCTGGAGCTCGTCGTGGCGAATCAGCTCGAGGTAGAGCTCCAGGGCAAGCTGGACTTTCCCGTCGGCCTCGAGCTGTTTAGCCTGACCCTCGAGGGCCATCGCCCAAAGCCGCTCCAGCCGCTCGCGCCAGCGTTGGAGCCAGCTGCGGTAGGTTTCTTCCTCCAGCTCCAAGCCTTGCAAAAACTCACCTTTGTAGGTTGCCAGCGCCTCGGGCCAGTGTTGCGCCTCGACCTGTTCCCGAAAGCGCTGTACGTCCAGCTCAAACTGCACCAGCTCGAGCTGTTCGCGTCCGGCCAGGATGTAGGCCCCCAAGGGGCTGTTGCTCACCCGATACAGCGTCTGCCGTAGATTGTGCTGTCCTCTGCTCTCTTCACAGCTTCCCCACAGCAGCTCAACCAACCGGTTCCGGGGCTGGCGGCCCTCGAGGGCCAGGAAGGCCAGCAATGCAACTGCTTTGCGGGGCAGATGCAGCTCCTGACCCTCGCAGCGCAATTGGGGAGAACCCAGTAGCTCAATTTGCAGCATGGTGTGGCGATTTCCGGGTCAGATAGAGAACAGGCTTCTGCCGTTTACTGCATTCAATTTAGCTAGAGGATAGCAAAGGGTTGGGTCATTTGGGGTTAAGGTAACGTTTAATCCCCGGTGCCCACATTTGCCTGGTCGCCCTCCGATGCCGAACACACCTGAGCCATCCTGTGATGTGTGGGCTTTGCGATATGATTTTCCGCAATGGGCGAACCCCTATTGCGGTTGCAAAACATCACCAAGCGCTTTCCGGGAGTGGTGGCCAACGATGGCGTGAGCCTCGAGGTCTACCCCGGCGAGGTGCTGGCGCTGTTGGGCGAGAATGGGGCAGGCAAGTCTACCCTGATTTCGATTCTTTATGGCCTGTATCGCCCCGACGAAGGCGAGATTTTCATAGAAGGCCGTCCGGTCAAGATTGCCTCGCCGCTGGATGCGCTCAAGCTGGGCATTGGTCTGGTGCCCCAGCACCCTATGCTGGTGGGTCGCCACACGGTTGCAGAGAACCTGGCCCTGGGCATCGGAACCCCCTTGTTGCCGGCTCAGCGCATCGTGCCCCTGATCGAGCGAATTGCCCAGGGATATGGTCTGCACATTGACCCCAAAGCCCACGTCCATCAGCTTTCGCCGGGCGAAAAGCAGCGGGTCGAAATTGTGCGGGCCTTGCTTCGGGGGGCCAAGGTGCTCATTCTCGACGAGCCTACCAGTGTACTTACCCCGCAGGAAGCCGAGGCGCTTTTGAGGGTAATGCGGGAGCTGCGCTCGGCGGGCAAGTCGCTCATCTTTATCTCGCACAAGCTCGAGGAGGTGTTAACCATCGCTGACCGCTGTACGGTGCTGCGCCGGGGGAAGGTAGTGGGCAGCCTGCCTGCGCCCGAGGCCAGCAAAGCCAAACTGGCCGAGATGATGGTGGGGCGCAGTGTGAGCTTTGAGCGCAAGCGGGGCGCTCCACACACCGGTGAGGTATTGCTGCGTGTAAAAGACTTGCAGGTTAAGTCCAGCCGAAACCTTCCAGCGCTGCGGGGGGTGAGCTTTGAGCTGCGCTCGGGGGAAATTCTGGGGATTGCCGGGGTCGCGGGTAATGGCCAGAGTGAGCTGGTAGAGGTACTGGCAGGTTTGCGAAAGATGGATAGCGGTACCGTGCACCTGGGGGGGCAGCCCCTCGTCGCCAACCCGGCTCTGTTGTTTGCTCAGGGGGTGGCTCACATCCCCGAAGACCGTATCCACATGGGTACTGTGCCCAGCATGAGCGTGGCCGAAAACCTGGCCCTGCGCACCTTCCATCAAGCCCCCTTCGCCAGAGGGTTTTTATCCAATCCAGCAGCCTATGCTGCCAATGCCGAAGCCAGGGTAAAGGAATATGCCGTTGCTACCCCCAGCGTTCACACTCCTTCAAGGCTACTTTCGGGGGGTAACATTCAGAAAGTGATTCTGGCTCGTGAACTGGCCGGACAACCCCGGTTGATTCTGGCCGTGCACCCTACCTACGGCCTCGACATCGGGGCTACCGAGCAGGTGCATCGGGTGTTGCTCGAGAAAACCTACCAGGGAGCGGGGGTGCTCCTGGTCTCGGAAGACCTGGAAGAGTTGCTCTCCCTTTCTGACCAGATTGCGGTGCTCTACCACGGCATGCTCCAAGGCCCCTTTGCCGTAGGCAAAATCTCCCGCGAAGCGATTGGTCTTCTGATGACCGGGGGTGGGACGTGAGCCTCGAGCCCCTCGCCAACCCCACCCGCTACCGTGTACTGTGGGTCACGCTGGCCGCTCTGGGGGTGGCCTTTGCCCTGGTCGGAGGGCTCTTTGCGGTCTATGGTCTGAACCCCCTCGAGGCCTACCGCATCATGCTCTCAGGTACCCTGCTGGATGCCAAGGGCTGGCAGGAAATTTTGCGCCGCAGCATTCCCTTGCTCCTCATTGGGGTGGGCCTCACCCTGGCTTTTCGCACCCAGTTCTTTAACATTGGAGCCGAAGGTCAACTGCTGATAGGAGCGGTGTTTGCTGCGGGTGTGGCCCTGTTTGTGCCCCTGCCTCCTTGGCTCAGCCTACTCGGGATGGTGCTGGCTGGAGCCCTGGGTGGAGCGATGTGGTGCTTGATCGCGGGCTGGCTCAAAAGCCGTCTGAGTGTCAATGAAATCCTCACCACCCTGATGCTCAACTATGTCGCGCAGTCGCTGGTCATTTTTTTGATCAATGGCCCCTGGAAGGGCAGGGATGCCCGTGGCTACATCTACTCAGACCGGTTCGCCGAGTACCAGCAGCTTGCGGTGCTCCCCGGCACCAACGTCCACTGGCCCACCTTGCTGCTGGGGGTTCTGCTAGCCCTGCTCTTGCAGTTGATGCTCACCCGCACCACCCTTGGTTTCCAGATGCGCGTGGTGGGCGAGAATCCAGGCGCGGCCCGCTATGTAGGCATTCCTGAAGTCAAGGTCATCCTCTGGGTTGCCCTGATCACCGGTGGGGCGGCAGGGCTGGCTGGGGTGGGCGAAATTGCCGGCATTCATCACCGCCTGATCGAGCCGGTACAGCTCTCCTCGGGCTATGGCTTTACCGCTATTATCGTGGCCTGGCTGGCCAGGGGCAATCCGGCGCTGGTACTCTTGACCGCTCCCTTGATGGGCCTGATTCTGGCGGGGGGCGACCTGCTCAAGGTGAGCCTCAACATGCCCTTTCGCATCGTAGATGTTTTTAGCGGAGTGATGCTGATGTGCTTGATTGCCTCGGAAGTTTTTGTGCGTAATCGAGTTCGCTGGCGTCGATAAGGCAAGCCCACCTTCTTTGACCTGAGACACCGATATGGAAGAAATTCTGAACGCCCTCGCTCGAGCCCTCTCCTTCGGCACGCCCTTGCTGCTGGCCTGCCTGGGCGCCATTCTGAACGAACGCGCCGGGGTGGTGAACCTGGGGGTGGAGGGGATGATGGCCCTGGGAGCCTTGGCTGGTTTTGCGGTGGCCTTTGGCAGTGGCATGGGGGATGGCAACCTCTGGCTGGCCGTGCTGGCGGCCATGCTGGCCGGCGCACTGGCGGCTTTAGTGCATGGGTTCGTCACCATCACCTTGCGGGCCAATCAGTTCGTCTCGGGCCTGGCCCTCACCATGCTGGGTTTGGGAGCGGCGGGCTTGCTCGGCAAGCGCTTCGAGGGGCAGCCCCTGTTCAACCAGCCGCCCGAGTGGCCCTTCACACTGGGGGCTATCGTGCTGGCCTTGTTGCTGGCATTTGTTTTCTACGCGACCAAACTGGGCCTATCGCTCCGCTCGGTGGGGGAAAACCCTGCTGCCGCCGACCTGCTGGGCATCAATGTACTGGCGGTGCGCTATGCGGCGGTGGCTGCTGGAGGTGCGCTGGCGGGGCTGGCGGGGGCCTATTTATCCCTGGTCTACCGCCCTTCCTGGACCGATGGCATGACCGCCGGGCTGGGCTGGATTGCGGTAGCGCTGGTGATTTTCGTGGGCTGGAGCCCGCTGAGGGCTATCTTTGGGGCGATCTTTTTTGGCCTGCTCTATTACCTGCAGTTCAGGCTCCAGGGCCAGAGCGGGATTCCATCCGAGGTATTTGCTAGCCTGCCTTACCTTCTGGTTATACTTGTGCTGGCTTTGTCAGGGCTGCGTGGGCAGCAAGGCAACGCCCCTGAAGCGCTGGGCAGACCATATCAGCGGGGCGAACGCTGAGATACTTGCTTCGGCCCGAATACCCAACAAGGGCATGTTGGGTTGGGTAATTGGAGGGGTTGCATGAGAAAGAGTTGGTTTGTGGGCATCGTAGCGGCTTTGGGTCTCGGTTTCGGTATGGCACAACAGGCCAATCTCAAAGCCTGCTTCATCTACGTGGGCCCGATTGGCGATGTGGGCTGGACCTTCGCCCACGACGAGGCCCGCCGGGCCGCCGAGAAGGCCATTCTGGGCCTCACCACGCAGTATGTGGAGTCGGTCAAGCCTGCCGACACCCTGGCTACCATAGACCGGCTGGTTTCGGGGGGTTGTAACGTGATCTTCACCACCTCCTTCGACTTCATGGATCAGACCCTCGAGGCCGCCAAGAAATACCCCGAGGTCATCTTCGCCCATGCCTCCGGCTTCAAGCGGGCCCCCAACATGCTCACCTACATGGCCGATTTCTATCAGATTTACTACCTGAACGGCCTGATGGCGGGTGCCCTGACCAAGAGCGGCAAGGTGGGCTATGTGGGGGCCTTCCCGATCCCCGAACTCAAGCGCCATATCTCGGCCTTTGCCCTGGGGGTGCGGGCGGTGAACCCGCGTGCAACCGTCAACGTGAAATGGATCAACGCCTGGTTTGACCCCGTCAAGGCCCGCGAGGCCGCCGAGGCCCTGATGGCCGAAGGCAATGACATCCTGGCCTTCACTGAAGATACCGCCAGCGTTATTCAGACCGCAGCCCGCCGCAAGATTCCCAGCTTTAGCCACTACAATTCCATGTACCGCTTCGCACCAGATTACGTGGTCTCGGGCCAACTCGTAGACTGGAGCGTCATCTACATTGACATCCTGAAAAAAGTGCAGAACGGTACCTACACCTCCAAGAACCTTCAAAATGTGGACTACTGGTGGCTGGCCCGCGAAAAAGCCGTGATGCTGGGCGCGCAGGTGGGCATACCCATCAACCCCAAGTTTGAGGCGGCCCTGAAGCGGGCCACCATGACCGTGAACGGCAAGCGGGTCAGTGTGTACGACCGGGTGATGGAGCTCTACAAAGACATCCAGAGCGCCAGCCCCAAATGGGATCCCTTCACCGGCCCCATCCGCGACCGCAACGGGGTGCTGCGCGTACCGGCGGGGCGCCGGATGACCGTCAAGGAACTCAACGAGATGCAGTGGGTGGCTCCTGGCGTGGTGGGTCAGGTGGCCGACGAGCCGAAGTAGGCTTGCCCTGGCAACCGGGGGGCGGGTTGACTGGCCCCCTGTTTTTTTTTAATCACCCCACGAATGCCCAAAGCCCAAGGCCGAAAGCTGAATAGGGGCCTATCTGTGTAACCCCAGCTTGCGATGGCAGAGGGCTGCCCGTTAGGATGCACAGAACATGAGCATCACGCTATCCGACCTCCAGTACGCAGTGGACGCCGCAATGGGCCGCCGTCCGGGCAGTGTGCTTTTGAAGAACGTGCGGCTGGCCGATGTGTTTAGCCTCGAGCTAAAGCCCACCCACATTCTGCTGGCCGGGCCCCTGGTGGCGGCGGTAGGCCCGGAATATGCCGGGGCCGAGGCCCAGGAGGTGCTGGATTTAGAGGGTCGGGTGGTGGCTCCGGGGCTGATTGATGGGCACGTGCACCTCGAGAGCTCCCTGGTCTCGCCTGCCGAGTACGCCCGCGGCGTGGTGCCTCGGGGCGTGACCGGGGTGGTCACCGACCCGCACGAGATTGGCAACGTGGCGGGGGTAGCGGGTATCGAGTGGCTGATGGAGGCCAGCGAGGGACTGCCGCTGGAGGTCTGGATTACGGTGCCGTCCTCGGTGCCTTCCACACCCTTGGAAACCAGCGGGGCCACGCTGGGCCTGGCCGAGATCGAGCACCTCCTGGCCCACCCCAGGGTGGTGGGGGTGGCCGAGCTGATGAGCTTTCCGGCCATTCTGGCCGCCGATGCGAACGAACTGAGCAAGGTGCTGCTGGCCGAGCGCTTTCGCAAGTCGCCCGAGGGCCACGCCCCCACCCTGACCGGGCGGCCCCTGCAAGGCTACCTGGCTACCGGGATTGCCTCCGACCACGAGAGCACCACCTTAGAAGAGGGGCGGGCCAAGCTCGAGGCAGGCTGCTTTTTGATGGTGCGCGAAGGCTCGACCACCCGCAACCTCGAGGCCCTGCACCCGCTCATCAAACCGCAGTACGCCGACCGCATCGGCCTGGTAACCGACGACCGCCTGCCCTCCGACCTGCTGCTCGAGGGCGGGGTGGACTTCCTGGTGCGCAAGGCGATTGCCCTGGGGGCCGACCCCATCTACGCCATCCGGGCCGGAAGCTGGAATGTGGCCCGCCATTATCGCCTTACACGCCGGGGCGCTGTTGCACCCGGCTTTCAGGCTGACCTGGTCATCCTGGAAGATCTGGAGACCTTTGCTGCAAGCCGGGTGTATCAGCGGGGCCGCCTGGTAGCGGAGCAGGGGCGGCTCCAGGTTGACCTTCCCAAAACCAGGGTCGGGGCAGCGGTTTCTCAAACGGTCAAACTACCCCAGCTACGGCCAGCCGATCTGCGGATACCGGCTTTTTCCGGCATGGCTCGAGTGGTACAGGCCATCCCCCATCAGGTGCTGACTGCCGAAGTGCACCTCGAGCCCACCCTCCGCGATGGCGAGGTGGTGGCCGACCCCGAGCGCGACCTGGCCAAGCTCATCTGCCTCGAGCGCCACGGAAAAAATGGCCAGATTGGCAAAGGTCTGGTAACAGCCTTCGGCCTGAAAAAGGGCGCACTGGCCTGCACGGTGGGCCACGACCACCACAACCTGATGGCCGTGGGGGTCTCGGATGCCGATATTCTGACCGCTGCCAGAAGGCTCGAGGCCCTGGGTGGGGGGATGATTGCAGTGGCCGATGGCGAGGTGCTGGCCGAGCTGGCCCTGCCCATTGCGGGCCTGATTACCGACGAGCCCCTGGAGCAGGTCAACGCCAGGCTTCAGGCCCTCGAGGCCGCCGCCCGGCAACTGGGCGTCACCCTGCCCGACCCCTACATGGTACTCTCGTTTCTGGGCCTGGCGGTGATTCCCGAGCTTCGCCTGACCGACTATGGGCTGGTGGATGTTCACAAGGGGGCTTTGGTACCGCTGGCGGTGGAGTAAATGCCGAAAGCTGAAAGCTAAAGGCCGAAAGCAAGAAGCCAAGGGCCAATACGCCGGTCTACCAACGGCCTGGGGTGCAGGGGTGGTTATATCAAATCTGGTCAGAAGTGACCCAAAAGCGATATACAAGTCCCTCGGACGCGCCCCCTGGCACGGCAAGTGAGGGGCGCGTTTAGCGCCGCTCACGCGCAGGGTTGGTATTAGAATAGTCCGGCATGACCTTTATTTTGCGTGGCCTGGTGGTTCACACCCCCCAAAACCCCTTCCGCCAGACTGATGCCCTGCAAGCCTATTCCGATGG
>CAZIXH010000106.1:0-4354 GCA_964543055.1 uncultured bacterium | reverse complement strand
ACTTTGCCAGCCTGATTATCTGCCCCAAAAACCTGGTGGGAATGTGGGAGAAATACCGCCGTCGCTATGGCCTGCGGGCCGAGATTCTCTCGATGAGCGAGGTGATCCGAGAGCTGCCCAAACTGCCCCGCTTTCCGCTGGTAGTGATTGACGAGAGCCACAACCTGCGTAACCGGGAGGGCAAAACGTTTGGAGTGATTCGGGAGTACATCGAGAAAAACCTTGCCAAGGTGGTGCTGCTCACCGCAACCCCCTACAACAAGACCTACCTCGACCTGTCAGCCCAACTACGGCTGTTTGTACCGCCTGACGCCGACCTGGGTATCCGGCCCGAAGCCTATTTGCGAACGTTGCAAGATGGAGAGTTCACCTTTACCCAGAAGCACAGCGTGCCAATACGTTCGATCCAGGCTTTCGAGTTGAGCCAGCAACCCGACGACTGGCGTGAGCTGATGCGCTTATACATGGTGCGGCGCACCCGCAGTTTTATTCAGGCCAACTATGCCAAAACGGATGAAGTGGGCAGGAAATACCTTGAGTTCTCCACGGGCGAGCGTTCCTATTTCCCCAAGCGGCAGCCCAAAGCCCTGACCTTTGCCCTGGACGAGAACAACCCCCAAGACCAGTATGCCCGGCTATACGCCGAGCGGGTAGTGGAGGTAATCGAGGCCCTAAAGTTACCCCGCTACGGGCTGGGCAACTACCTCCTGGAAAGACTACCCACACTCACCGAGACCGAGCAAAAGCAGGTGGAAAACCTGAGCCGGGCGGGTACACGCCTCAAAGGGTTTGTCAAGACCAACCTTTTTAAGCGCCTCGAGTCAAGCGGGCAGGTTTTTTTGCAATCTGTGGAACGGCATATCCTGCGCAACTATGTGTATCTGCACGCCCTAACGCATGGCCTGGATCTGCCCATCGGAACCCTGGATGCCGACTACCTTGAGCCCGACTACACCGACCGTGATGAGGATGGCCTGTTTGAAGATGAAGCTACAAACGGTGACTGGGCGGCCCGCGCAGCACAGGTTTACGAGGAAATCAAGCTAAAGTCTGGGTTCAAGTGGATTCGCTCGAGCCTGTTCAAGGATACCCTGGCCCACGACCTCAAACAGGATGCGAACGCACTGGAAACAATACTGACCGACAGTGGGGCCTGGAACCCAGGGCAGGACACCAAGCTCCAGGCTTTGGAGAAGCTACTAACCCACACCCACCCCAACGACAAGGTGCTCATCTTCACCCAATTTGCCGACACCGTTCGCTACCTGGAGCAGCAACTCCGGGCCAGGGGCCTTCAGGCCCTGGCGGGGGTCACGGGCGATTCCGACGACCCCACCGCCCTGGCAACGCGGTTTAGCCCCCGCAGCAATGCCGAGAAAGGGGGAGCTCAGGTAGCCCCCGAAGAAGAGCTACGGGTTTTGATCTCCACCGATGTCCTGTCGGAGGGGCAAAACTTGCAAGATGCCTTTGTGGTAGTCAACTATGATCTGCCCTGGGCCATCATCCGGCTAATCCAGCGGGTGGGGCGGGTAGACCGGATTGGGCAGCAAGCGCCGGAGATTTTTGCCTACACCTTCTTGCCCGCCGACGGCCTCGAGCGGGTCATCAAGCTACGCCGCCGCCTGTTAACCCGCCTGCGCGAAAACGCCGAGGTAGTGGGCACCGACGAGGTGTTCTTCGAGGATGAAGACAGGCGCTCCCTCGAGGGCCTCTATCACGAGCGCTCGGGCATTCTCGACGAGGCCGACGACGGCGAGGTAGACCTGGCCTCGTATGCCTACGAAATCTATAAGAAGGCCATCGAAGCCAACCCCAGCCTGGGGCGCATCATTCCCGCCCTGCCCAACGTGGTCTACAGCAGCAAGGCCAAGGCCGAGCAGCCCAGCCGGGGTGTGCTGGTCTACCTTCGCACCCCTGGCGGAGCCGACAGCCTGACCTGGGTCGACCCCAATGGACGAACCATCTCGGAGAGCCAGCTCGAGATCCTGCGAGCCGCTGCCTGTGATCCCGACACCCTACCGGTAGAGCGGCTATACAACCACCACGCGCTGGTAAGCGAGGTGGCCCGGCGGGTGACGGAGTACGAACGGACCAGCGGGGGTAACCTGGGGGCCAGGAGCAGCGTTAAGTTCAAGCTGTTTTACCGCTTGCGCGATTACCTGAATAAACACAAAACCCCCATGTTCCCCCTGACCGAGCTCGAGGCCGTCCTGGAAGACCTGTTGCGCTTCCCATTGAAGGAGCGGGCCCGCGAGAAGCTGGGCCAGCAGTTGCGCCAGGATATACCCGAGGCCGAGCTGGTGAGACTGGTGGTGGGGATGCGTGAGGAGGGCAGCCTCTGCGAAGTAGACGCTGAAGAAGAGGGCCTCAAGGAGCCCGAACTGATTTGCTCGATGGGGTTAGTATAGCTATGGACAAAGCCCGCGCCCGCCAATATCTGGAGAATCACGACTACACTACCCTGTTCCGCGAAGAGCTGGGCTGGGACGAGAGCCGTGACCCCCCCTTCTCGCTCGAGGTCCGTGGACAGGTGTTCACCCTGGAGCGGGTGGCCAGAAAGCGCGAGTTTCAAGTGCTGCGGTTGCAGAGCATTCCCGAGCACCGCCTGCGGGTAGCTCTCGAGCGCCAGCTCAACCGCATGGCTGCCGAGCGGCTGGTCATCTTCGAAGATCGCTCGACCAGGTGACAGCTTTGGGAGTGGGTACTCAACGAGCGCGGCAAGCCCTTCAAGCTTCGCACCGCCGAATTTCAGGCAGGCAAAAACAACGAGCTATTTCTGCAAAAACTCGAGCAGATGGCCTTCACGCTGGCCGAAGAGGAGCAGGCTACCACCTTTGAGGCGGGCCGCCGTGTGCGGCGAGCGTTTGATGTGGAGAGGGTCACCAGGCGCTTTTACGACCAGTTTCAGAAAGAGCACAAGGCTTTCTTTGCCCAGGTGCAGGGCCTTTCGGAAGAAGCCCGCCGCTGGTACACCAGCCTGATGCTCAACCGGCTGATGTTCGTATACTTTGTGCAGAAAAAGGGCTTTCTGGATGGCAACCTCAACTACCTGCGCGACCGCCTGCAAAAGGTGCAGGCCCTGCGGGGCAGGGACCGCTTTCACAGCTTTTACCGCGACTTCCTGTTGGCGCTTTTCCACGACGGGCTGGGCAGCCCCCAGCGCCCCCAGGACCCCGAGTTGCAAGCCCTGCTGGGCAACATCCCCTACCTGAACGGCGGCCTCTTCGAATTACACCCACTTGAAGCCGAGAACCCCGATATTCACATCCCCGACGAAGCCTTCGAACAGGTGTTCGACTTCTTCGAGCAGTACCAGTGGCACCTCGACGACCGCCCCCTGCGGGAGGGGAATGAGATTAACCCCGACGTGCTGGGCTACATCTTCGAAAAGTACATCAACCAGAAACAGATGGGGGCCTACTACACCAAGGAAGACATCACCGAGTACATCTCCAAAAACACCATCCTGCCCCACCTGCTGGAAGCCACCCGCCAGAGCTGCTCGGTGGCCTTCCAGGGCGAGCAGAGCGTGTGGAAGCTGCTGGCCCAGGACCCCGACCGCTACATCTACGAGGCCGTACGGCGCGGGGCCAGCTACCCCGAGGAAAAACTCCCCGACTTTGTGCAAAAGGGCATGCACGACCCCCAGGCCCGCATGTTCGACAAGCGCTACAACCTGGACGAGGCCAACCTCAAAGACGAAGAAGGCCACCCCCTCACCCTGCCCACCGAGACCTGGCGCGAGTACGTGCAACGGCGGCAGCGTTACCACACCCTGAAGGCCAAGCTACAAGCAGGCGAAGTGCAGAATGTGGCCGACCTGATCACCTTTAACCTGAACATCCGCCAGTTTGCCCAGGACGTGCTGGACAGCGCCGAAGGCTCCGACCTGTTGCGGGCCTACTGGCAAGCCCTTACCGAGGTGAAAATCCTCGACCCCACTTGCGGCTCGGGGGCCTTTTTGTTTGCTGCTCTGAACATCTTGCAGCCCCTCTACGAAAGCGCCCTGGACAAGATGGAAGCCCTGGTTTCGGAAGCCGACGCCGCCGGAAACACCCATAAGTACCCCGACTTCCGCAAGGTGCTTGCCGAGGTCGCCCAGCACCCCAACGAGCGCTACTTTGTACTCAAGCGCATTGTGGTGAACAACCTGTACGGCGTGGACATAATGGAATAGGCCACCGAAATTGCCAAGCTGCGACGCTTCCGGCAGCGGATGAGACAGGGAGAGCGCCCCGACCATAGTGAGCTCCGGCCGGAAGTAGACTTCACAATTCGGGCAGGCAACGCCCTGTGGGGATGTGCGACACGAAAAGGAATAATCGGGTAAAGAAGGTGTAGGATGGGTGAGAGG
>CAZIXH010000105.1:0-3716 GCA_964543055.1 uncultured bacterium | reverse complement strand
TTCTGTGTGTAGGTCCTTGCGAAGACCGCACCACGCCGCAAGTGACCTTCCTGTCCGTCGCCGTGTGCGGCCGCGTGCCGTGCGGCGGTTCCGCGAGGTGGCGGTTGAGGTCGCCCCCTTCCTGGGCAAGTCGCCAGGCGAACCGCGGGACCCACACATGGCCGCTCCTGCCCTGAGCGTGCTGGGCGACAGCCAGGGCAACGACATCTACCTGCGGGGGCGCCGGGCCCCGGCGGCCCAGCATGTAGATGTCGGTGACCTGGCTCTCGGCCAGCACGCTCAGGGCATGGTCGGCAATGTCGGTGGTTCGCAGTTCGCCTGCCGACTTGGCCAGGATGCGGGCAACGTCCACCGCCACATTCCCCATCCCCACCACCGCCACCCCGCGCATATCGAGACGGATGGGCAGGTGCTTGTGGTCGGGGTGGCCGTTGTACCAGGCCACAAACTCGGTAGCCGAGAGGCTCCCCGGCAGGTCTTCGCCAGGGATGCCCAGATGACGGTCGCTCGAGGCCCCCACCGTATACACCACCGCATCGTAGTGCCGACGCAGGTCAGCCAGGGTCAGGTCGCGGCCAAACTCGACGTTGCCCCAAAAGCGCACCCGGGGGTCTTGCAAGACCTTCTGCATCACCCTGGTCACCGACTTGATGGTCTGGTGGTCGGGAGCCACCCCGTAGCGCACCAGCCCATAGGGGGTGGGCAGTCGGTCAAACACATCTACCGAGACAGGGGTTTCGCTTTGTTTGATCAGGGCTTCCGCAGCATAGATACCCGAAGGCCCCGAACCGATGACTGCGACCCGCAAGGGGCGGTTTGCGTCAAACTGGTTTGCCATTTTCAACATCCTCCGGCCTGTTGATGGAATACGGTGGCGGGTCAGCCCCGCACAGACAGCGCAAATCATATCCCATCGGCAGGGGGAAAGTAGTACCTGCACAGGTTGAGGGGGGGGGTAGGGGAACTATTGCAAGGGGCGAATCCCATTTCCCGCTCTGCTCGGAATGCCCACTCCAGCATGGAAATGTGTTCACAAAACCCTACAGCGCGCTTCACAAATATCGAGCCATTGGGGACAAAGTTCACTGGGGTAAAGATATTCATACACGTTTGCAGGAAACTTGGAAGTCTTTTGGTCATTGCGAGCATCCGCAGGATGCGAAGCAATCCAGATCGCCCAACCCAGCCGGTAGTTTGGCAAACCTCTTCTGGATTGCTTCGTCGGCCTTCGGCCTCCTCGCAAAGACGCCGGTTCGCTTGAGGGGCTCTCCAACACCTGTCCCCCACCCCCTATCCCCCAATCCACATCACCGCTTCCACTGCATGCAGAGTGTTCAAACGAGGCTGGTATTGGTCGTTCTACATTTAGGCGATTCGTAACGGCAACTGGGCGGGTTTTGTTTATTTGACCTGACCCAGGGCCGTTAATTTGTCTACCCTCAGGGGTGAGACCTTTTTTGAGGCATTTATGGCCAGACTGAGCCGAACCAAACCCTCCTCCGGAAGCACCATTTTGGTTGTGGATGATGATGCCGCAATTGTTTCCACCCTCGAGCAAATCCTCAGCCACGAAGGCCATACCGTCCTGACGGCCACTTCGGGGGCCCAGGCCATTGAGCTTTGCCAGAACCATACGGTTCACCTGATGCTGCTGGACTACTTCATGCCGGGCATGACCGGCGAGGAGGTGGTGCGGGCGGTGCGGGCTTTCAACCAGGAGATGCAGATAGTGCTGCAAACCGGCTACGCCTCCGAGCGCCCCGCCCGGCAGATGCTGGCCGAACTGGATATCCAGGGCTACCACGACAAATCTGAGGGGCCCGAAAAGCTGTTGGTGTGGGTGGATGCAGCCCTCAAAGCCTACCGCCAGGTGCGGGCCTTGCGGGCCTCCCGCGATGGGCTGCGCTACATCCTGGAGGCCGCCCCCGAGCTGCACCGCTTACAACCCCTGGAAGACCTGCTGTATGGCATCCTGTTGCAAATTGAGGGTCTGCTGGGCCTGTCCGGCACCCTGATTGCCCTCCAGCAGAGCGGTCTGTTGGCCCTGGGCGATGACCCGCCCTTTGAGGTACGGGTGGGCACCGGGCGCTTTGTGGGGAAAAACTGGTATCAACTGGCCAGCGAAGAGCAAAAACTGGTGCTCGAGGCCGCCCGCTCGGGCCAGATTCAGTGGCAAACCCTGCTGGCCCTGCCACTGCGGGCCGGCGAGCGGGTGGTGGGGGTGGTTCTGGTGGATCGCGCCCCCGACAGCAGTGCCGATCGGGAGGTGCTCGAGCTATTCTCCAGCCAGGCCGCCGTAGCCATCGAAAACGTGCGCCTGTACGAACTGGCCACCATAGACGACCTGACCCGGCTGGCCACCCGCCGCCACTGGCTCGTGCGCCTCGACGATACCCTGCGCCTGGGGCTGCGCCACGGTCAGACCTTGAGTGTCATTCTGCTGGACATCGATCACTTCAAAACCATCAACGACACCTACGGTCACCTGGCCGGCGACCAGGTGCTGTCTGCCCTGGGCCACACCATCGGGCATTCGGTGCGCCGCAGTGACCTGGCCGGGCGCTACGGGGGCGAGGAGTTTGCGATTCTGTTGCCCCACACCCCCCTCGAGGGGGCTCTAGCCCTGGCCCACAAACTCTGTCAGGCGGTGCGCGACCTGGAAGTGCGCTGGGAGGCCCAGACCCTGCGCGTGACCGCCAGCCTGGGGGTAGCCAGCCTGCAGGTTGAGAGCATCAACCGCAGGAGCGCAAAGGCCGTGCTCGAAACAGCCCGCACGGCACTCCTGCAAGCCGCCGACGATGCGCTCTACGAGGCCAAAAACCGGGGGCGCGACCAGGTAGTGCAGGCCCCGGAGCTCAGCACCCGCGCTTTCCAGCCCGAAGAAGCCGTGTGAGTTCTTTGCGAAAGCTGGAGCAACCATGACCTTACCCGCCCCTCATAGCCACCGACCCGTTTACCAGATAGCACTGGCAGGTTTGGCCGTGTTGCTGGTACTGGGAGGCTTGAATCACACCCTGGCCCTGACCTTTCGCTGGGGAGGCGACGACCTCGAGCTTCTGCTGGGCAACACCCTCAACCTGATCCCCGATTTTCTGGGGGCCTTGCTGGTATGGCTGGTAGCCCGGCAACACCAGGGCGCGGCCCGGCGGGCCTGGAGCATGATTGCCCTGGCCCTCACCTTCTACCTGGCCGGCGACCTTACCTGGGCCTACATCGAGCTGATACTCCAGGACGACCCCTTTCCCTCCATCGCCGACGTGTTTTACCTGTCCTTTCCGCTCTGCCTGCTGATGGGCCTGCTCTGGCTGCCCAAAACCCCCTTGAGCCGCCTGGAAAGCCTCAAGCTGGGCCTGGATGTGGCCGTGATCGTGAGCGCCGCCGGGGTGTTTGCCTGGCAAGCCTTTCTGGCTCAGAGCATTCTGTATTACGGCAACGACTACCTGTCTCTGGGGGTCAGCCTGGCCTACCCGGTGGCCGACCTGGCCCTGCTGGCCCTGCTGCTGCTCATGGCGCTGCGGCAGACCTCTGGGGGCGGCTACCAGCTGTTGTTGGGCTTGGGCCTCACCATACTTATCTCTCAAGTTACGCAAGACTCAAGCAGCCGTGTCCAGGAAGGCATAGAGGTCACTTCTATCCAGGGTCAACTTGCGAGCAATGAGCCTGCGACGGAGTACAAACACGCCAGAATGGGTCTGAAGTTTGAGCCTTTGCAGGTA
>CAZIXH010000104.1:0-3174 GCA_964543055.1 uncultured bacterium | reverse complement strand
CCCGGTGGAACACCTCCAGCACATTGCCAAAGGGATAGGCCGCCCCGTAGCGCAGCAGCGCCTCGTTCACCAGGCGGCCCAGCATCAGGTCGCCGGTCAGGCAGAGGGTAACCATGCCTTCCTCCCAGTCCAACCTGGGCCTTCGGCGTTACCGGCCCATTACCCCCGCACGGCCCGGAGCCAGTCCAGGAGGGCCGCCAGGGGACGGGTGTTGAGAATCTGCCCAGGCCCCAGCCAGGCCCGCTGGGCGGTGCCCACGGCCAGCTCCATGAAGCGCAGGTGGTCGAGCTGGTGGGCATCGGTGGCGAGGGAAAAGCACAGGCCCAGGCCCCCGGCCTGCCGGGCCAGGGTGTCGGGCAGGTCCATACGGTCGTAGTATCCGTTGATCTCGAGGGCCTTCCCGAGGGCCTTAGCCCGCCGGAAAATCTTCTCCCAGTCGGCCTCCAGGCCCTTACGCTGGCCCAACATGCGGGCGGTGGGGTGGGCCAGGATGTGCACCGCTGGGTGTTCCAGCGCCCGCAGGAGGCGCCGGGTCTGCTGCGCAGGGCTTAGCTGGAAGTGGGAGTGCACCGCCACCAGCACCACCTCGAGGCCCCGCAGCACTTCCTCGGGGTAGTCCAGTGAGCCATCGGCCCCGATCTCCACCTCGGCCCCGGCCAACAAGTAGGGCTTGCCGCCGGTTTCCTCGTTGACCTTGCGAATCTCCTGCAAACGGGCCTGCACCTGGTGAAGTGGCACCCCGTGGGCTACCTTGAGGCTCTGGGAGTGGTCGGTGACGGCCAGGTACTCGTAGCCTAGCTTGCCTGCCGCGCGGGCCAGCTCGAGCAAACTGGCCTTGCCATCCGACCACCGGGAGTGCACCTGGAGGTCGCCGCGAATCTCCTGTAGCTCTACCAGCCGCGGCAGCCGCCCGGCCTGGGCGGCCTCGATTTCACCGCCGTCCTCCCGCAAGGGGGGCGGAATCCAGGGCAGGCCCAGGGCCCGGTAGACCCCTTCTTCGTCCTCGCCTGCAACCCGGGCCTCGCCCCGCCAGACCCCGTACTCGTTGAGCTTGAGGCCCTGCTTCTGGGCCAGGGTCCGCAGCTTGATGCTGTGGGCTTTGGAGCCGGTCAGGTACTGCAAGCCGCTACCCCAGGCCGCCGGGGGTACGGTCTTGAAGTCTACCTGCAAGCCTTCGCGCAAAAAGACCGTGGCCCGGTTCTCTCCCACCGCCTCCACATCGGCAATGCCCGGCAACCGCACCAGGGCCGCCAGCACCTCGGCAGGCTTTAGGGTGGCAATCAGAAAATCGAGGTCGCCCACCGTCTCGCGGTAGCGCCGGAGCGAGCCGCACACTTCGGCCTGCACCACCCCCGGCTGGGCCCGCACCTGACGGAGCAAGTCCCTGGCCTGCCCCAGCACCGCGCCCAGGGGCCTGCGCTGGGTGGCGGCCTCGGCCAGGGCCAGGTTTTCCAGCAGATGCTGGCGTTTTTTCTCGCCAAAACCGGGCAACCCCCGCACCTGGCCCGAGGCCAGGGCGGCCTCGAGCTTAGCCAGCGAGTCCACCCCCAGCCGTTCCCACAGGAGCCGGGCGGTTTTGGGCCCCACCCCCGGCACCCGCAGCACCGAAAGCACCCCAGGGGGCACCTGGCGGGTTAGCCGGGCGTGGGCCTGGATGTCACCGGTGCGCAAATACTCCTGAATTTTGGCGGCCAGGTCGGGGCCAATGGCGGGAAGGGCCTCGAGGGCTTCGGTTCCCTGGGCCGCCACTTCCTCGATGGGGGCCTCGAGGTCGGCCAGGGTGCGGGCAGCCTGGGCGTAAGCCCGCACCCGGAAGGGGTTCTCGCCCAGGAAGGCCAGCATCTCGGCCATCTCCTGAAACCGCCGGGCAATCTCGGCGTTTTTCATCGCACCAACAGCACCGGGGCACGGGACAGCGCCAGCAACTGCGAAAGCCCCTCCCCTTCCAGCAAGGGCAGGTCGGCCCCCAGCACCAGCCCGTCGCAGCCACTGCGCTCGAAGACCTGGGCGAGCTGTTCCAGGGTGGCCGCCTCCAGGTGCACCGGCCGAACCAGAATCCCCTGCCGCACCTGCCAGGCCTGCACCCGGGCTGCTAGCTCGCTGCCAGGCCCCAGCATCAGAACCGTCAGAGGTTCAGTGCGGCTCTCCATCCAGGCCAGGGCCGCGTCCAGCACGGCTTCGAGCTGCCGGGCCTGGGGGTGCAGAACCACCATCGGATGCCGGAAGGCCCTCCCGCGCGGCTGCAACAGCACCCACCGGGCCGCCTCGGGCAGCACCAGGCGCAGCGCGGAGGGGGTCGGCACCGTCAAACCCATGACCCGGCCTGCCGTGCCGATCACCCACACATCCTCTTGCGGAATCTCTTCGCTCAGGGCCCGTTCGGGCTCCCCCCGCAGCACCTGGGCCCTCCAGGCCACCCCCAGCCGGCGGGCGGCCTGCTCGAGGGCGGCCCAGGCCCAGGCCGCCAGGGCCTGGAGCTGGGCCTCGAGGCGCACCTCCTCCAGGGCCTTCCCCCAGGGGCTGACCTGCCTTGCCACCGGCAGGTCGGCCCAGCGCAACAGGCGGGGGTCTTCCAAAAACAACCCCAGCACCTCGGCCCCCAGCCGCGCCGCCAGCTCCACTGCGGCGGCAATGCTCTCTTCGTCGCGGGCGGCTACGTCCAGGGCCAGGATGACCCGGCGGCTCTTGCTCATGGGTTCCCTCCTGCGGGCGGGGCGGCAAAGGCCCGCACCTGCTCGGCAAAGGCCATCAGCTGGGCCTCCACTCTGGCATTAAGGCTGCCCTCGGGGAAGCGCCCATCGGCGCCCCGCTCTCCGGCCTCGAGGCCGGTCAGAATGCTCAGGGCCTCGTCCACCGAGTCCACCGCCCAGACCCGGAACTGCCCCCTGGCCACCGCCTCCACCACCTCCGGGCGCAGCATCAGGTGCTGGACGTTCGCGCGGGGGATGATTACCCCCTGCTCGCCGTTCAGGCCCGCATCGCGGCAGACCTCGAAGAAGCCCTCGATCTTCTCGTTGACCCCGCCGATGGGCTGGGCCTGGCCGTGCTGGTTGACCGAGCCGGTAATGGCGATGCCCTGGCGGATGGGCACCTGGGCCAGGGCCGAGAGAATCGCGCACAGCTCGGCCATGGAGGCGCTGTCGCCCTCCACCCCACTGTAGGACTGCTCGAATA
>CAZIXH010000103.1:0-5159 GCA_964543055.1 uncultured bacterium | reverse complement strand
CCGGTAGACGGCCTCGCGCACCTGTACCCGCAGGCCGTTCTGCCGCGGTTCGACCTCGGAAAGCCGCACCCGCTCGGGGCGGATGGCCACGTAGCCCTCGTCCCAGGGGGGGGTGTGGTTCAGGGCCAGCTTGCCAAAGGATGCCTCGAAACCCATGGGGAGCCGCTGGCCTTTGCTGAGGTGGGCGGCGCCCAGAAACTCGGCGGCGCACCGGGTGCGGGGCCGCTCGTTATCCTCGTCCACGGTGCCACTCTGCTCGCGGTGGCCCAGCCGCCTCAGGGCGATGCGATCCGAGACTGCCATGGCTTCGTCCTGGTCGTGCGTGACCAGGATAAAGGTGAGGCCCAACTGCTGCTGCAAGCGTCGCAGCTGCACCTGCACCTCGGCCCGCAGCCTGGCGTCCAGGGCGCTCATGGGCTCGTCCAGCAGCAGTACCTGCGGCTCGTTGACCAGCGCCCGGGCCAGCGCCACCCGCTGCCGCTGCCCCCCCGAAAGCTGGTGGGGGAGACGCTCTGCGAACTTCTCGAGCTGCAAAATCTCGAGGCCGTACTTGACCCGCCGCTCCACTTCGGCCCTGTCCATGCGGCGGCTCTTGAGCCCAAAGGCGATGTTTTCCCGCACCGAGAGGTGGGGAAACAGGGCGTAGCTCTGAAAGACGGTGTTAACCGGGCGCTGGTTAGCCGGGAGGGGGGTGAGATCCCGGCCTAAAAGCACCACCCGGCCCTCGGTGGGCACCTCGAGGCCGGCGATAATCCGCAGTAAGGTGGTTTTGCCGCAGCCCGAGGGCCCCAGCAGGGTAAAGAACTCGCCGGAGGGAATCTCGAGGCTCACCCCCCCTAGGGCGGTGAACTCACCGAAGCGCTTGACTACGTGTTCTATAGAAAGGCTGCTCCCCGTGGCCGGGGGCCGGGTAACGGCGGTCATGATTGGGGCCTAGATTACCAAAAGCCCGGCGGGTTTGACCAGGGTGGGTCTGTGGGCAGTTTTGAGTTACCCTGGGGTCAACCGGTCAAGAAAGTTGGTCAAGAGCATTTCCCGGTCTCAGCCAGTTGGGCACTTGAGGTAGGGGCTCGAGGGCCGACCGCGATTCACCTATCTTGACACGATAGAGTACTCTTCACATATTTCGGGCTATCCGACCACAAGAAAGTATTGGCTTGGACGGAACACTGGCCGCCTGGAAACTCGAAACCCAAGTGTGGGCCGGGCCCGGCCCACACTTGGGTGCGTAACATGTGTCTGCCAGGGAATGGCTTAGGCCATAGCCACAAGGTGGCTAACCTGGCCCAGACGCAACGCAGACAAGCGTGCCTCACCCCGGTGAGGCACGTCTGCTGGTCCCTTCTCGTTTTCGTGGGCGGCCACATCTGTGAAGAGAGCCGCTGTTGCCACCCCAACCTGCGAAGGGGCGCAGGCGGGGTCAGGATTGGGAGGTACTGAGCGGGATACATACACCTATATTGGGTATATTTCTAGTTTTTTTCATAGCCGCCCCGCCTCGATGATGCTTGCTAAAAACTGCTGGGTGCGCTCGTGCTGGGGCTGGGAGAATATCTGTTCGGGGGGGCCTTCCTCGTGCACCACCCCTTCGTACATAAAGCAGACCTTGCTGGCTACCTCTCTGGCAAAGCCCATTTCGTGGGTGGCCAGAATCATGGTCATGCCCTCCCGGGCCAGCTCGCGCAGCAGGTTCAGCACCTCGGAGACCAGCTCGGGGTCGAGGGCCGAAGTAATTTCGTCCAGCAACAGCAGCATAGGCTCCATGGCCAGCGCTCGCACGATGGCCACGCGCTGCTGCTGCCCGCCCGAAAGCTGATCGGGGTAGGCCCGGGCCTTGTGCTCGAGGCCAATGCGCTTCAGAAGGGCCAGGGCTTTCTCCTGGGCCTCGGCCTCGGGCATCCGTAGCACCTGGGTGGGGGCCAGGGTAATGTTTTGCAGTACGGTCATGTGGGGAAACAGGTTGAAGCTCTGGAACACAATGCCCACATCGCGCCTCAGGGCATTCAGGTCCACCCCCGGCCCGGTAATGCGGTCTCCGTGGAGCCGGATCTCGCCCCCTTGGATCTCCTCGAGGCCGTTCACACAACGCAGCAGGGTGGACTTTCCGCAGCCCGACGGCCCAATCAGGCAAACCACCTGGTGCTCCTCCACGGTCAGATTGAGGCCGCGCAGCACCTCGTTGGCGCCAAAGCGCTTGTGTACGTTTTTGACTTCCAGGAAGCTCATGGAGAGCCTCCTGCGCTGAGCGTCCAAACAAGGGCTGGCAAAGTGTCTGGGGTCGAGGGTTTATGGTTCATGGTATCCGCTTTCGGGTTTTCACACGTCTGGCTCTTCTTTCTTACCCCTGTCGGAAGCGGGCCCGGTCACGCTCCACCAGCCGATCTACCAGGCGGGTCTGGGGGATTGTAATCAGGATAAAAAGAATGGCTACGGTGGTCACGGCAGACAGATTGAAGTCGTTGGAGGCGATGATACGGGCCTGGTTGAAGGCATCTATCACCCCCACCACGTTCACCAGCGCAGTGTCTTTTTGCATACCGATGAAGTTGTTGAGCAAGGGCGGAATGATGCGCCGCACCGCCTGAGGAATAATCACAAAACGCAGGGTCTGGCTGTAGGAGAGGCCCAGGCTGCGGGCGGCGGCCCACTGGCTGGGGTGGATGCTCTCGAGGCCCGCCCGGTAGACCTCGGCCATGTAGGCCCCGTAGGTCAGGGTCAGGGCCAGCACTGCTAGAGCCTCCAGGGGCAGGCTACGAAAGAAGCCAATGCCGGTGAGGGGCAGGCCAAAGCCAATCAGGTAAATCACAATAATGGAGGGCAGGCTCAGGAAAGCATCGGTATAGAAGGTGGCAATAAGGCGAATGGGCTGCGCAGGTTTGCCGGGCAGGAGCTTGGCCACAGCCACCACCAGGCCCCAGATCAGGGAAAAAACCCCAGCAAACAAGAAAATGACCACATTAACCCAAAAGGCTTTCAGAATCAGGCCAAAGGAGTTAGCGATTAGCTCGAGCTGAAAAAAAGTGCGCCCCACAGCCACGTTGTTGGCAATGAAAAACAGTACGAACAGCAAAAACAGCAAAAGCGCCCCGGCATAGCCCAGGGTAAACCAGGCCCAGGTGTGGGCCTCAGCGCCATGTACCCTGGCGGCAATCAGGTTTTCGCTTTGCAGGGCCCGCCGGGCTGCACCTGCCTGCCCCAGACTACGGCCCGCAGGGAACAGAAGCCCCAGGGGCATAAGCACCACCAGCACCAGCACAAAGTCAGCCCAGAGCGCCCGAAACTGGTTGGCGGCCATGACCTGCTTGACCTGCCACATGACCCAAGCCGTTGCCAGCAAGAGCACAATGGCCAGCGTTAGTGCCACCAGAGCGAATCCAAAGCCATCCCGAGGCAGGGTCGGATTTCGCCGCCGCACTTCCTTGCTGTTTGAGCCCGGCTCCCTCATGGATAAGCGATTTTACTGGAAAAAGCCGGGGGTGCATCTCTGCACCCCCGAGGTGGAACATCGGTACGTCGCCTGGTTACGCCACGCAGAAGGCCCCAGGTTTCAAGTTACCGCTCGAGGGCGATAGACCATAGACCATGAGCTATTCACCTTTACCTAGGGCCGCCAGACCGGTACGGTGGTGGGGTCAATGCCCCATTCCTTGGCAAGATAGGTCTGGGAAAGCTTTTTGAGGGTGCCGTCTTTTTCCAGCGCTTCCATGATCTTGTCAATCTGCGCCCGGTTGGCGTTGCCCTTGGCAAAAAGGGCCCCGTAGTTATCGCCGGTCTGGAACTGGCCTACCACTGCCAGCGCCCCACCCGACTTGCCTGCCTCGGACAGCACAATCGAGGTGTCAATGATGAAGGCATCGATCTGCCCAGCCCGTAGCGCGGTGAAGCCCGCCGCCACATCGGGGAAAACCCGGGTCAGGTTCTGGGGGTGTTTGAGGGTATCGCTCAGGTACTTGGCTGCTGTGGTGGCCTGCTGCACCCCTAAGCGGGCGGTTTTAAGGCTGGCCGGGCCGGTAAATTTGGCCTTGTCGGCAGCCCGCACCAGCACCCCAATGTCGGAGGAGAAGTAGGGCCGGGAGAAGTCCACCACGCGCTTGCGGGCTTCGGTGATGGTGATCTGGGAGAGGGCAAAGTCGAAGTTGCGGGTCTGACCGGCAATCAAGGCATCCCAGGCCACGTTCTGCACCACCACTTTATCCAGCCCGGCGCGGTGGGCAATGTTGGCGGCCAGGCAGTACTCGAAGCCGTCTTTGATGGTGGCGGGGCTGTCGCCGTTCCAGAAGCCAGGCCCCGGAAGGTTGGTCTGCACCGTGAGTTGGCCCGCCACCGCAGGACGAATAGGAAACTGTCCTTTTTGGCCGGTTACCTCACAATTGCCGATCTTGGTCTGGGCCATCCCCAGCGAAGCGAGGGTTACTAGACCTACTATCCACAGTCGTTTCATTTCGAACCTCCCCGGTACAATGGAGCCACTTACTGCTAAAGAACGTCGTGCTCAACATTACAAAACCCAGATGAGAGTGTCAACGACCTGGTGAGGGCTGGGGCTTGATGGTGGGCTGTAAATGCCAATGGCTGGCGACGATGGACGGCGAATTCTGGGCTTTGTGCAGCCTTTGCTTACAGAGTTTCCCAAGGCATCGGCTACAATGTATAGGCTGTGCAGGAGCGGATTAGAAATTTCTCCATCATCGCGCACGTAGACCACGGCAAGTCTACGCTGGCGGATCGGATTCTCCAGATGACTCGGGCGGTCTCTGATCGGGAGATGCGCGA
The DNA here is from genome assembly GCA_964543055.1 of uncultured bacterium. GTDB lineage: Bacteria > Deinococcota > Deinococci > Deinococcales > Thermaceae > Meiothermus. The sequence goes on along the minus strand of CAZIXH010000103.1, from coordinate 386 downwards.
GCAGTTTTTGGATTCCTTGGAGCTCGAGCGCGAACGCGGCATCACCATCAAGGCCAGTGCGGTACGGCTGTTCTACGAGAGCAAGTCGGGCCAGACCTACACCTTCAACCTGATTGACACCCCCGGCCACGTGGACTTTGGCTACGAGGTCAGCCGGGCGCTGGCCGCCGTGGAGGGGGTTCTGCTGGTAGTGGATGCCTCACAGGGGGTGGAGGCCCAGACCATCGCCAACTTCTACCTGGCCATGGAGCACGAGCACACCATCATCCCGGTGATCAACAAGATTGACCTGCCGGGGGCAGAGCCGCTAGAGGTGGCGCTCGAGGTGGAAGAAGTGCTGGGCATTCCCGCCGACGACTGCGTGTTTGCCTCCGGCAAGACCGGGC